>JALQVQ010000014.1 GCA_023260315.1 Burkholderiaceae bacterium | reverse complement strand
ATCGCCAAACTGATCGACGTGCAACTTGACGTCGCTCGGGAGGTGTACGAGGCCAATATCATCACCTACGAGTTTGACAAGACCCTGAGCATCGCTTTGATTTCGATCGGCTTGATCGGGGGTAGCCTGTTCGCGTATTCCGTGATCAAGTCAGTCACAACGCCCCTGGCGGCACTGGGCCGGGCCGTCGAGCGATTGGCGGCCGGCGAGCTCAACATCCAGGTGCCTTACGGTGGCTACAAAAACGAGCTGGGCGACATGGCTCGATCCATCGCCTCGCTGCAGGCCGCTTTAAAAATCGGCGCAAATCTTCAAGACACCGAAAACAAACAAGCGCAAAACGTCGCGGAAACGACCAAAGCGATCGGCGCTGTGATCGGGACGGCAGCAGCCGGTGACTTCACAGCGACCGTCGACACGACAGGGAAAGAGGGGTTCCTGCTGACCATCTCGGATCAGGTCAACACCCTCGTCGGCGCATCCCGATCTGCGTTCGTCGCGATCGGTGACAGCGCGACTACCCTCGCCTGCTCTTCGGAGGCGCTCTCAGCGGTGAGTACGCAAATGAGCGCCAACGCCGAGGAATCTGCGGCGCAAGCTGGCGCAGCGGCCACTTCCGCTTTGCAGGTTAGCGGCAACATGCAGACCGTCTCCGCTGGCGTGGAAGAACTCACCATCAGTATTCGCGAGATATCGGCCAACGCCATCGAGGCATCCGCTGTTGCGACGAGGGCCGTTAAAGAAGCTCACAGTACCACCACAACAATGGGCAAGCTGGGCGACAGCAGTCTCGAAATCGGCAATGTCATCAAAGTCATCTCAAACATCGCGGAGCAGACCAACCTGTTGGCCCTAAACGCGACGATCGAGGCCGCACGAGCTGGCGAACTTGGCAAAGGATTTGCCGTTGTCGCAAACGAAGTGAAGGAACTTGCGCGTCAAACATCACGCGCCACGGGTGAAATCGGACAAAGCATCGAAAACATTCAATCCGACGTCAAAAGCGCGGTGGCGTCCATGGGATCAATTTCAGCAATCATCAACAAAATTAACGACATATCGGCCGTTATCGCAAGCGCCGTCGAAGAGCAATCGGCCACTGCGAATGAGATTGGTCGAACCATCGCCGAAGCCGCCTCTGGCTGCGACGAGATTGCAAAAAATGTCACGTCTGTCGCGGGTGTCTCACAAGACACAACCGCAGGTGCCGCGAACTGTCTTCAGGCTGCACGCGATCTATCGGCGATGGCGACGGATCTGCAACGCCTGGTCTCACAGTTCAAAACGACACACGCATAAACCAGCGCAAGGGGTTCGCAAGCATGACTGAAGACGACAAAGCGCTGTTGGCAGACTTTCTACTTGAGGCGAGGGAAATCATGGACAAGCTCGACCATGATTTTGTTCAACTCGAAATGTCGCCGGATGATGACAATCTACTCGGCAACATCTTTCGGGGCATGCACACGCTCAAGGGAAGTAGCGGATTTTTTGCCTTCACACGGCTTGAGCGCTTGTCCCACGCCGGAGAGGCGCTGCTAAGCAAATTGCGGGATAAGTCATTACGCCTGACGCAAGACATGGTCACCGCTTTGCTCCGCATGTTGGATGCGGTGCGTCAAATCATTGACGCCATCCAGCTCAGCGATGTCGAACCAACCGCATGCGATGACGCGCTCCTGTCAGACCTCAAAGCGCTGGCAAGCGGCGCGCCCTCTCAACCTGTCGCCGCAACGTCGCCTGTTGAGTCAACGCCTCCCAGCGCCGTCGATGTCGAGCCTCTGCCTGACAGCGCGGTTGGCACTGAGGCGGCGGCCCCCGTAAAAGTCAGCATCGAGTTGCTCGATACCCTCATGAATCTGGTCAGCGAGATGGTTTTAGCGCGAAACCGGTTACTGGCCTGTGCACCGCTGATCACAGACTCAAAATTCACCGAAGTTGTTCGAAACGTCGACCTCATAACGCTCGAACTACAAGAGCAAATGATGGCGACCCGCATGTCGCCGGTCAGTCAGGTCTGGAATAAGTTTCCTCGTCTCGTCAGAGATTTGTCACAGGCCGCCAACAAACAAGTCGAGCTCCGCCAGATTGGCGCTGACACGGAGCTTGATCGCACCCTGCTTGAAGCCATTCGAGACCCACTCATCCACATCATCAGAAACTGCATTGATCACGGAATAGAGGATGAAGCCGACAGAGCGGAATCGGGCAAACCACCGATTGGTGTCGTGACCCTGCACGCCAAACACGAAAACGGCATGGTGGTCATCGAGGTTTCCGACGATGGACGTGGCATCAACCTCGCAGACGTTCGCAACAAGGCCGTGACACGCGGATTGATAAGCCTGGAAAAGGCAAATCAAATGACACCGGATGATCTCTTTGATCTGATCTACCTACCCGGCTTCACCACCAGAGACGTCGTTACCAACCTATCGGGTCGCGGCGTTGGCATGGATGTCGTCAAAACGAATATTCAGAATATCGGCGGATCTGTTGAACTTGCCTCCAACACTGCTGGCACGGCCCTTAAACTCAAAATTCCGCTCACACTAGCGATCATTCCAGCGCTTTTTGTCCGCTGCCAGCAGGAACGCTTCGCGATTCCGCAAAGCAACCTACTGGAAATGGTTAGACACACTTCGGGCACGGGGTCTGGCGGCCTCGAGTACCTCTACGGCACACCCGTTTTTCGCCTCAGAAAAAAAATAATCCCACTGATCTTTCTGTCAGAGAAACTGCGATTGCATCACTGCAATGGCTGCGACGACCGCGATGTCAGGCTGCTGAATATCGCCATTGTTCAGGCATCGGGGATACGATTCGGCTTGATTGTGGATGAAATCCTTTATGTCAATGAAGTGGTGGTCAAACCCATTGCGCCACTCCTTAGGGGAAGCGCAATCTATGGTGGCGCAACGATTCTGGGCGACGGGCGAGTCGCCTTAATCTTAGACATTGAGGGCATCGCGAGGGGTGCTGGTCTCTCCGGTCAAATCAAGGCGCACCAACGACAAGAAAAACTTGATCATCAAAGCGCGTCAACCGATGCGGCACATGCCATGTTGCTGTTTGACCTGCAAGGCGGGCATCAGCTGGCCATCCCCGTCGACGACGTTGAGCGCTTAGAAAAAATATCGAGAAGCGACGTTCAAACCAGTGGAAGCGAGGCGGTCATACCGTATGGCGATGGCATTATTAAGTTGGTATGGATCGCTGACTATATCGAAGGCAGCGGGCATTTTCGCAAACAAGATGCGCTCTCGGTGATCGTTCATCAAGTGGATGGCGTCCCTGTTGGTTTGGTGGTCAACCAGATACACGACATCGTGAACATTCCCAACCAGCTAAACCGCCTCTCGCCACCACAAAGGGGGCTACTGGGTTGCGCCGTGATTGACAACCAAGTCATCAATGTCATCGATGTGCAAGGCATTTTGGCGGCGCACCATAACAAAAATTTTGTGGTGGTGGCACCGCTACCCACCAACATGCTTGTGGAGGAGCCTCTGTGAACGCAACCCAAAAACTCGCCACGTTTTATGTCGGGGGGTTCTATTGCGGCATTCATACAAAGGACGTGGTTGAGCTCACCAAGGACTTAGATGTGACACCCGTACCACTGTCTCCGAACCCGGTATTGGGGCTACTCAACCAGCGAGGGCACATCGTCACTGCGATCAACATGCGCTTGCGGCTTAGCGAACCTGATCGCACGTTGACAACTGAATCGACTGGCATTTTCTACAAACACGCAACGGGCCTCTTCGCGTTTGTTGTTGATCGCGTGGGTGAAATCGTCGAGCTGAGCCCGCAAGAGTTTGAATCACCACCGACACACCTCACGGGCCCATCGTTGGATTTCTTGTTGGGTGTTTACAAATTGCCCGACAGCTTGTTACTTGTGCTCGACCCACAAAAACTCATCACGGGTATTCCCGCCGTATAAGCCGCGTTAGGAGGATTGAATTGCTTGAAACGTTTGAAAAAATTACTGTTCTGATCGTCGATGACTCACTGGTCATGCGAAAAATTGTCGCAACTGCGCTCGCAAAAGATCCAGAGATGCAGGTGATCGGCTTCGCGGCAAATGGCGAGGAAGCGATCCAAGCGGTCAAGGCTCTGAATCCACAGGCCGTCACGCTGGACATCGAAATGCCGATCATGGACGGGATTACAGCGTTGAAAGAAATACGAAAATTTGCACCGCGATTGCCCATCATCATGCTGAGCACACTGACGCTACCCGGCGCACGCGCTGCCATCGATGCATTGCTCCATGGCGCGAGCGATTACGTGGGAAAGCCAGCCAGCTCCTCTGGCATGGATGAGGCTTTTTCTGTTTTGAGCGAGTCCGTGATTCCCAAAATAAAAGGCCTCGTTCGACGCATTCAAATCGTAAAAAAAGAAACGCAGACCCCGAAGCGATTGCCCATCAACGAACAGCCACACGGGCCGAAGTTGCCCATGGAGCCCCCTCACGTTGGTGCGGTGTGCATCGGCGTATCGACCGGAGGGCCTGCGGCGCTCATGCATCTA
>JALQVQ010000212.1 GCA_023260315.1 Burkholderiaceae bacterium | reverse complement strand
TGACATCCGCAAGGCCGGTGATGCGGTCGCGGCCGTGATTGCGGCTGGCATCATCCCCGCCGGTCTGGAAATGATGGACAAACCCATGACCGCTGCCGTGGGAGACTTCGTTCATGCCGGTTACGACCTAGACGCCGCTGCAATTCTTCTATGCGAGAGTGATGGCACGCCCGAGGAGGTTGAAGAGGAGATTGGTCGCATGAGCGCGGTACTCAAAGCCGCAGGGGCGACCGCCATCGCCGTGAGCCAAAACGAGGCAGAACGCCTGCGGTTTTGGAGTGGTCGTAAAAACGCGTTCCCAGCCTCCGGGCGCATCAGCCCTGACTACATGTGCATGGACTCAACAATCCCGCGCAAACGACTGGCTGACATCCTGCTGGCAATCGCCGAGATGGAAGAAAAGTATGGGCTGCGTTGCGCCAACGTTTTCCATGCGGGTGATGGCAATTTACACCCACTGATTTTGTTCGATGCAAACGACCCTGACCAACTGCACCGATGCGAGTTGTTTGGCGCCGACATCCTAGAAACCAGCGTGGCAATGGGCGGAACTGTGACCGGTGAACACGGCGTTGGTGTTGAAAAACTCAACTCGATGTGTGTGCAGTTCAGCCCGTCTGAAAACGCATTGATGTTCGCGGTCAAAGCCGCGTTTGACCCCAAAGGTCTCTTGAACCCCGGTAAGGTCATTCCCACGCTGCAACGGTGTGCGGAATACGGCAAGATGCTGGTGCGCGGCGGCGCCATTGCACACCCCGAGCTCGAACGCTTTTAACCGACGCACCGCATGAAGCCGCTGCAAGGAATCGCCTGGTTACTGGCCTTGCAGACAGCAGGAGAGCTGATCGGGCGGGCCTTTGGCCTGCCGTTTCCGGGCCCTGTGATCGGCTTGCTCCTGCTCTTGGTGGCGCTGCGCCACCGACATGTGCAGACCAGCGTGGGGGCAGCCGCTGACTTCTTGCTGGCCCACTTGTCGCTGCTGTTTGTGCCCGTCGGCGTCGGCGTGATGACCCATTTGGGCTTGCTTGCCGCCTACGGTGGTCGTGTCGCAGCGGTCATCATTTTGTCGACATGGGTTGGCCTGTGGGTCACCGCATGGACGCTCAAGCGCCTACTGCGCGTACCGCCGGAGACACCATGACCGATTTTGTTGAACTCTGGATTTATCTCGCCTCAACACCGCTCTTTGGTCTGACCGCAACCCTTGTGGTGTATGTCTTGGCGCAAGCGTTTTACGGCCGGATGCAGCATGCACCTTGGGCCAACCCCACCTTGTGGTCGGTCGTTGTGATTGCCGTTGGGCTGGTGCTCACGGATGTGGCTTACCCAACCTATTTCTCAGGCGCCCAGTTCATTCACTTTTTGTTGGGTCCAGCGGTTGTTGCGATGGCTTGGCCCATCTGGCTGCGTCGTCACGACTTGCGCAAACATGGACTCAGCTTTGTTGTGGCGGCCTTGGTTGGAGGCGCTGCTGCCGCAGGCAGTGCCGTCGCGTTGGCATGGGCAATGGGCTTGCCTGACAACGTGTGGCTGTCACTGGTCCCGAAGAGCATCACCGCGCCGGTCGCGATGGGCGTTGCCGAGAAGATCGGTGGTATCCCCGCGCTGGCGGCCGTTTTTGCCGTCTTGACTGGACTTGTCGGTGCATTAAGTGGGCGCTACTTGTTCGATGCAATGGGGCTGGGCTTTGACCGTGCAGGGTGGATGGCCAGGGGTTTTGCATTGGGCACCGCAGCCCACGGTATTGGCGCGGCGCGAGCCAATCAGGTTAACGCCGATGCGGGCGCCTTTGCAGGTTTGGCGCTGGGTCTGCAGGTGATTTTGGGGTCACTGCTACTGCCCCTGATTTGGCAACTGCTGAACTAACGCGCGCCGAACAAGGCCGTGCCCACACGGACCATCGTGGCCCCGGCCTCAACAGCGGCCTCGAGGTCGCCGCTCATCCCCATCGATAAAGTGTCAACGGGTAGCCCAGCCGCGCGCCACGCATCGAACAGCGCGCGGGCACGCTTGAACACGGCGACCTGTTCTGCATGGGTATCCACAGGATCTGGAATACACATCAGGCCGCGCAATTGGAGTTGAGGCAGACTCTGAATGGCCATGGCGAGATCGGTGGCCTCCGTCATTGATACGCCCGATTTGTTGGCGCCGTCATCAATGTTGACCTGCACACAAACCTGCAACGGCGGGAGATCCGCAGGCCGCTGCGCACTCAAGCGCTCGGCAATTTTTAGGCGGTCGACACTTTGCACCCAATCAAAGTGCGCGGCAACCAGTCGGGTTTTATTGCTTTGAATGGGACCGATGCAATGCCAAACAAGCGGCGTTGATCGGCGCAAGTCAGCCAACGCAACAATCTTGTCAACGCCCTCTTGGATGTAGTTTTCACCAAAAGCATGTTGGCCCGCAGCGGCCATGGCAAGGACCGAATCAGCGGGAAAGGTTTTGGACACCGCCAGAAGCTGGACAGCGTCAGCGGGGCGCTGCGCGAGCACACAGGCTTGTTGGATGCGGGCGCGAACGGCTTCCATGCGCGCCAAAGCGGCTGAAGGGTCGATCAAAGTAGGTGACAGATCGGCGGTGGGCATGGCGTTAGTATGCGGCATACTTAAGGCCATCGACCCCCGAAAACCCCTTACTTTTTGAGATTTGAACCATGACTTTCATCAATGAACGCAGCTACGCCACCATCGAAAACCCTGCCAAAGTCGCCTTTCTCGGCTTGGGTGTTATGGGCTACCCCATGGCTGGCCACTTGGCCAAGGCCGGACATCACGTCAGTGTCTACAACCGCACTGGCGCAAAATCAAATGCATGGTTGAGCGATGCCCAATCGGCAGGCGCCAACGCTGCGAACCTGCGCACAGGCGCGACGCCGCGTGAAGCCGCTCAAGGTGCCCAGATCGTTATGGCCTGCGTCGGTAACGACGATGACCTGCGCGCCATCTGCTTGGGTGCCGACGGTGCGTTTGCCGGCATGTCAGCGGGTAGCATTTTTGTTGATCACACCACCGCCTCCGCTGAAGTCGCACGCGAGTTGTACCAAGCAGCAAAACAATTGGGGATCGCTTTCATCGATGCACCCGTATCCGGTGGTCAGGCTGGCGCTCAGAACGGCGCGCTGACCGTGATGTGCGGCGGAGATGCCCCTGTTTTTGAACAAGCCAAACCCGTGGTTGCGTGCTTCGCGAAAGCCGTCACCTTGATGGGCGACAGTGGCGCGGGTCAACTGACCAAGATGGTCAACCAAATCGCCATTGCCGGCTTGTTACAAGGCCTCAGCGAGGCGGTGGCGTTCGGTCAGCGTGCGGGCCTTGATATGCACACCGTCATCGATGTGATTGGCAAGGGAGCCGCGCAAAGCTGGCAGATGGATAACCGGGGCCGTACGATGGCTGATGACAAGTTTGACTTCGGTTTTGCTGTCGACTGGATGCGTAAAGATCTCGGCTTGGTTATGGACGAGGCCAAACGTAACGGCGCACGGTTGCCTGTCACGGCACTGGTTGACCAGTTCTATTCAGACGTTCAACTCATGGGCGGCAACCGCTGGGATACCTCAAGCTTGATCAAGCGTATTCGCTGATAGGACAGACGAAAAAAAGGCGCCAATTGGCGCCTTTTTTGTTTTACGAGGGTTATTTTTTGGGCGCTGGATTTGCCGGGGGCGGTGCAAGACGGAGCAGTTCCGCTTCGCTAATCACCTCCAAAACCTGAACAACCTTGGTCACGCCCGGTGTACGACTGGCAAGATCCGTGGCGCGATCGGCCTCGCGCTGCGTCACGATACCCATCAGGTAAACCGTGCCACGCTCCGTGATGACACGGAAAGCACTCGCCGTGAGGTCTTTCGCATCGAATAAATTGGCCTTGACCCGGGTGGTCGTCAGACTGTCTTTCGCGCGCGTTGATAACGCAGACGGGATGTAGACCGCCAGCTCATCGACCACCAACTGCACATTTTCAACGCGGCTGATCGCAGCAATCACATTCTTTTTTTCTTGCTCGGTATTGACTTCACCGGTGACAAGGACCCGGCGGTTGTAGCTACTGACGCTGACATTGCCACGATCACCCAACACGCTTTTCACCTCACCGTTTGCTTTGACAGTGATTGCGGCATCTTCAAGCTGTGCGCCGGGTGTACGGCGGTCCGTGACGACAAACGCACCGCCAGCAACACCCCCAATCAAGACGGGTGCGCATGCACTCAAGCTGGCCGCCATGCAAAGCGCCAAGAACGCCTTTTGCATGAAGCGAAGGGTTGTAAGCGATTGCTGTGATGAGAAGGCCATTGCGTTTAACTCCCGAGTTTCAAAATCCAAAGTGTAACCTTTTCACTGCTATTCACCCAACAGCTGGACATCGACACCATCACAAATGCAGTGAAGAATCATTTGTTGAATTTCAGTGATTCGTCCCATGGCATCCGAGGGAACGGTGATCGCGACATCGGTATCGTGTAGCGCCTGAAGCAGCTCGCCATCGGTGCCTCCCACCATGGCGACGACCGTCATGTCGCGCTCATGTGCCGCATCAATGGCCGCACTGAGGCTGGCTTCACCGCCCTTGACGCTCAAGACGAGCAAGAGATCCTCACTGACCCCTAAAGCACGAACCTCACGCGCCAAAGACTGGCTCTCAAAGTCACTGGCACTGAGGGTTAGGCCCAGTGCAACGGCCGCTAGTTCGGGGCGCGCGCGCTCGAAGCGCCCTAAAAACAGATGGCTCAGGTATTGGGCAAGCGGCTGGGTCGCGCCAGCCCCAGCGACCAGCAACTTGCCACCGTTGGTAACACTCGCAAAGATCGCGTGCACCGCAGACTCAATGGGCATCGCCAAGGTCTGCGCGCACTGGTATTTGAAATCAGCGCTATCAATGAACTGTTGTTGTATCCGCTGTGAGAGCATGTGGCGATTCTAGCGCCCCGCATCAAAAGCCCCTTTGAGCCAAGTCCATTCACCGGCCTCTTGAGCCATGACATCGAAACGACACGGCGGCCACACCAATAAGCGGCTCAGAAAATGCCGCGCCGTGAAAATAATGCGCCGTTGCTTTTGGCGGCCCACGCTGGCAGCAGCGCCACCAAAGTCCGCCGCCTGTCGAGAGCGAACCTCGACAAACACCACGGTGCCATCGGGCTCGCGCATAATCAGATCTATTTCGCCACCGCCTCGGCCCGGCGACCGGTAATTTCGCGCGAGCAGGGTGAGCCCCGCCTCAACCAACTGGTGCAGACTTTGCGACTCAGCCTGATCACCCAACGCTTTTGTGGTGCTGGCCCTTGTTGGATTTTTTCGTTTTGAGCACATCATTTTCATCCGCGCTTTCTGCCTCGCAAGAGGCTGCTTCAGGCCAAGACTACCCCGCGTCCACCCTGACTGTGGTGGCCACGCCAATCGGTAACCTTGCAGACATCAGTTTGCGCGCATTGTGTGCGTTGGCGCAAATGGATGCCATTGCGTGTGAAGATACCCGGCACACGCAGAATTTGCTGGCAGCCTACGGCCTGAAAAAACCACTCATCGCCCTGCACCAGCACAACGAACGCGAGGCAGGCGCTCTGGTCGTGCAACGTCTGAGATCTGGCGAACGCATTGCCTACGTCAGTGACGCGGGAACCCCCGGTGTGAGTGATCCCGGAGCGCGCTTGGTCGCTTTGGTACACGCCGCGCAGCTTCGTGTCATGCCCATCCCCGGTGCCAGTAGCGTGACCACCCTGGTGAGTGCGATGGGAATCGATACGGCGAGCGATCAATTTGAATCGCAAGGCTTTATATTCGCCGGCTTTTTACCCACAAAGGGACACGCACGACAGATGGCCTTGATGGGACTTGCCCAGGCGCAGCGCGCGGTTATCTTGCTGGAAGCCCCGCACCGGCTTGACGCATTGGCCAACGCACTGACGGAGTGGGGCCCACGCCCGCTCACAGTTGGGCGCGAACTGACCAAGCAGTTTGAGACCGTGGCATTGCTGACATGCGATACGTTTAGCGAGTGGCTGTCGGCCGACAGCAATCGCCTTCGTGGCGAGTACGTGATCGGCATCCACCCGCCACCGGCAGC
>JALQVQ010000195.1 GCA_023260315.1 Burkholderiaceae bacterium | reverse complement strand
CCGATCGATCGGCGCATGACTTCCTTCGCGAAACGGTGTGACAGCGGCGATCGCGATGCCAGCATGTGCGCGTAGACCAGCGCTTTGTCCATCAAGAGATCGGCTTGATGAATTCGATTGACCAAGCCAATGCGATATGCATGTTCTGCATCGACTCGCTCACCCGATAGGATGATGTCCATCGCGTGCCCATGACCAACGATGCGGGGCAAGCGAATCAATCCGCCATCACAGGCATGAAAACCCCATTTGGCATCCTGCAACGCGAATTCCGCATTGGGCGAACAAAATCGCACATCGCAGGCCAGGGCGAGTTCGAAACCGCCCGATATGGCAAATCCATTGATCGCGGCAATGATGGGTTTGTCGATGTCGAGATTTCTGGTGATGCCACCAAAACCGGGGCCGTTCGTATAGCGACGTCGAAACTCGGGCGCCGATGTTTGAGCGAAGGCCATGGTGTAGGTCTTCAGATCGGCGCCTGCGCAGAAAGCTTGCTCGCCTGCACCGGTGATGACTGCGACCCGCAACGCGTCGTCTGCCGCGAATGATTGCCAGACCTCGACCAAGGCATCATTTGCCTCGAAATCAAGCGAGTTCATCTTGCCCGGTCGGTTGATTGTGATGATGGCGACTGGGCCATCGGTCTCGTAAATGATGTCGCTCATAGAAAGTGGCTTTTACGCTTTTAGTTGTTTCAGGAAAATCAGAGGGTGGTCACGATAAACAACTCACAACCGTCCTCATGGCCGACACTTTTGACGTGTGCACCCATGGTGGGTGGTGGGCTTTCGGCGACGAGTCGTCCCGTGACCCTGATGCCAGGGGCCAGCTCGACAACAACCACGTCATAGGGCGCCACAACGGGATAACCCGCTGGTGCTCGTCGAATGGTTGTCCATGAGAGCAAGCGCCCGTCAGAGGGGAGGCTAAAGGATTCAGCGTCTTTTGATAGACACGCTGGACAGACGGTCGCGCTCGCGCTGAGCGTGGTTTGGCATTGAACGCACCGCATCCGCGCAATCATGCGACACCCCGAAGTATCGATACGGTGCAGGCAACGCCGGCGCCACCGAGGTTGTGGGTCATGCCTATGTTTGCATCAGGCACTTGGTTGGGGTGGGCGTGGCGCAGTTGTTGGACGACCTCATAGATCTGACCGACGCCGGTTGCCCCCACCGGGTGCCCCTTCGCGAGCAGCCCACCGCTTGCGTTGACGGTAATGTCTCCGCCAACGGCGGTACGACCTTCATGCGCCCAATAGCCACCTTGGCCACGCGGCACCAGCCCAAGGTCCTCGCTGTCGATGACTTCGGCGATCGAAAAGCAGTCGTGCAATTCGACGAGGTCAACTTCAGCTGGTTTGACATTGGCCATTTCGTAGGCTCGCTTTGCCGCCGTAACGGTTGCATCGAAGGACACTAAATTTTGATGTCCACCAATGCTGGGCGACCCCCTGGTTTGCACGCTGGCCAATACCTCAATCGTCCTGTGCCTCAGTGTTTGACTGATTTTTTTTGCAATAGCTTCTGACACGACGACAACAGCCGCTGCGCCATCGCTGGTCGGACAGCAGTCGTAGAGTTGAATCGGGTCACAGATTGGCGCGCTGTCGGCGATCGTCTCATCACTGAGCGTTGCACCCATTTGCGCCAGGGGGTTGCGTACCCCGTTCGCTTTGTTCTTTTTAACGACTGCACTGACGTGTTGACGCGTGGTTCCAAATTGTTCTGCGTGCAAGCGCCACGCCAGTCCAAACAGTCCGGGGAACGTCAAACCACTGGGGCCGTCGTTCTCGTTATCCATCGCGCAATTGAGCGCAGCGGTGGTTTGCTTGGTTGTGGCATGGGTCATGGTCTCCACACCGACTGCAATGGCCGCCTCGGCATCACCAGAGGCAACGGTCATGCAGGCATGTCGGAAGGCGATACCACCGGAGGCACAAGCCCCCTCCACTTTGGTGCACGGCGTGTTTTGTAAACCAATGCGGTCTGCGACGATGCCCGCCAAGTTCATCGCCCAATTTGAGCGCACGCTCGAGATTTACCCGCCCCCCTTCAACCCAAGCCGATCTACTGTTTGCCGCCGTATCAGCCGGCCCAATATTGGTTTTTGAAACCGTTTCTGCGGCCTGTGATGATGGCGAAATCGTTATCAAATTCAGCCACGTGACAACAGAAGCAACGCAAAAAGGCAAAGCAGCCGTCGAATTGATGA
>JALQVQ010000185.1 GCA_023260315.1 Burkholderiaceae bacterium | reverse complement strand
AGCGTTCCACGATCGCGTTTTGTTGGCCCTGCGTATCTGCCGCCGCAATTAAAGCATGGAGCGCCAGTGTGTTGGGTTGCTTTTGGATGCCATCGAACTGAAAGGCAATACCCGCATTTAAACCTGCTGCGGTCATCCGCTCCATGATGGAATCGCGGTTTCCCCCGAATTTGGTGGCCACATAGGTCTCGCGGTCCATGCCCTCAATCGGCATCGTGGGGTTGAGCTGAAACGCAGACCACTCAATCTCGGGTGTCGCTTGGTCAGGGTGCGCTTTATGAAACATGTCGAGTGCGGCCTCAAGGTGCCGCTTGCCGATGTAACACCAGGGGCAAACGACATCCGATACGACGGTTATGTGGAGCGGCGCAGAATCAGTCATGGCTTAATTTTCGGTCAGGTTCAGTGGAACGACGCGTCCCTCAGGTGTCATAAAAACCGGGTTCACGGCAGTTGATCCGGTCAAACGGGCTATGACGTCAGCGTACCGTTTAAGCTGTGCCCGCAAAACCGCATCATCGTTCGGACGCGTGCTTGACTTGAAATCGATGACCCACCACTGGTGGTCCACGGTTTGCACCAGCCGATCGATACGCAGCAGCTCACCAGCGTCGAAAACGGCGACCTCGTTAGCCTCAAAGGCGACCTGTTCGGCGGACCATAACCACCCGCCCTCGCCTTCAAGCATGGCCCGTGCCTGGTCGATCGCAATGTGGAGGTCGGCCTCAGTCAAGCCAAAGGCAATACGTGTAGATTGCAGCCTCGAAGGGGGCCATGGGGTTCCAGTGCTCTTGGCAAAACACCAAGATAGCAATAAGTGCATCGCCTGCCCGCGACGAGACGCCAAGTCATCGTCGCCTGCTGTCTCGGCCTGCATCGGCATTGCAGCACGGCCGCTCCATGCAGGTATATCTGCGACAGTCAGCGCGTTGTCACCGTTTGTCGCTGTGGCTTTCGACGGCCTCGCCGTTACCGTATCTGCATCGACCTCGGTATGCGTATCAACAGGCGTCATCACAGTGGACAAACGCGTGTACCAACTGACGTGGTCTTTGCTGCGGGGGCGGTGCGCCGACAGGACCAAGCGGTCAGCCGCTCGCGTCATGGCAACGTATAGGGCATTGTTCTCCTCGGTCGCGCGAGCTTGTTGATCCTGCAACAGGAGCCCTTCTGCGCACTTCGGCGGCGCGCTTTCCTTTGCGATGAAAACGAATCGGCGTGGTGCCAGATCATGCGCCGGCCAGTCAACCAGCACCGTCATGGATTGAGCAGGCTTCGGGGGGGCGTGTGTATCGAGCAGCACAACGAGCTTAGACTCTAAGCCCTTCGCACCATGAACGGTGAGGAGGCGCACCACACCTGGCGGTGTCGGCCATGCCTTTTGTTTTGTGCCCGCCTTGATTGCACGTATGAACTGATAAGGGGTGAGATAGCGCCCTTGATTGATCATCAACGTTTCATCGAGCAAAGCGTTGAGCTGCGCTCGGGTGGCGGCTCGTTGAGCTTCGGGTACCACTGCTGAAAAAGCGGCGATCGCGTCGCATACTTTGTAAACACCGACTAAGGCCTCATGCAAGCTCTCTTGAGCCAAGCGGTGCTTGAGTCGGTGAAGCGTGTCGCGCCATGACTGGCAACGATGGGCCAATTCAGATGCGTCGGTTTGTGCCAGCGACTCAACAGCGCGCCACCAAGCACCAGGAGCCTTGTCTTCCGTGGCCTTTATGTGCTGGGCCAACTCAATCAGGTCTGCATCGCTCGCATTGAACAGGGGTGAGCGCAACGCCTGCGCAAGTGACAGGTCATGTGTCGGCGATACCAAAGCGTCCAACAGTGCAATCACATCTGCCACGGCGGGACTCTCGATCAGGCTCGACTTGTCGGGCTGTGCACAGGGTACTCCCTCATTCGTGAGCGCCTCTTGCATCAGGCTGAGTCGTGCATTGGTGCGAGCGATGACCATGACCTCGCTGGGCACCACCTCGCCGTCATCGATCTGCGCGCGAATCCAACGCGCCGCCTGCTGGGTCTCTAGCGCCGCCAGGCGTTCAATGGGCTCTAATTTCGGCGTGTTGAGCGAATCGCGCCAGATTCCGGGCGCAACATGATCAGCTGCATCTGGAGTCGTTCTTGCCGGGCGGGTGTCCAACACCATGGGCAGACCCAACACCGCGCCCGCTTCCGGGCGTTGTGTGCTGTGTGTTCTGAATTGGGGCGCTTCAGGGTCATTGGTCATATTAGGGACCATGACGGCATTCACCGCATTGATGATCGACTGGGCGTTGCGACGGGTGTGGTCGCATGCCAGGACCGACGCCCCCATGGCCTCTTTCAGAAAGGCAGTGGCCACCTTAAAAACACGCGGCTCTGCCCGCCTGACCCGATAGATGGACTGTTTGGGGTCACCCACGATGAAGACGCTGGGCGGGTTGTTGCCACCACCACCGGCGCCAGCGTAACCTTCCAGCCACGCATTGAGCGCCCGCCACTGCATGGGATTGGTATCTTGAAATTCATCGATCAACAAATGACTGATCTGGGCATCTAAACGCTGCTGGACCCAAGCTGACAAAGCAGAATCAGCCAGCAGCTGGGTGGCGGCCGATTCGATATCGTTCATATCGACCCAACCGCGCTGACGTTTGAGGCTTTTGAAACAAGCCAACAGGGCCCGGGACAGGCGAACCATCCGATGTTGGTGGATG
>JALQVQ010000093.1 GCA_023260315.1 Burkholderiaceae bacterium | reverse complement strand
GGGTGATGCGCGTCAAGTGGGAACGCAGCGGACCAAAATTCCCCCGCCAGGGGAGGACGGCCTCAGCCATGCCCAGATCGTGGTGCGGCCTGCCCGCCCCATCAAGGTCAGCCGCCCGCCGGCCGCATTGGTTGAGGTTTTAAAAGCGCGTCGAAAAAGCGCCCCATCAACCGCGACCACCGTCTTTCAGACCCGCGGCTTGGAGATGAATGATCGAATCAACAAGGTACGGGATGCCAACGCTCGACTGGCCCGCGACGTTCAAGCCATCGAGGCGGAACGGCGCCAGACGGCGTCTGTCGGCGGTCTAAAAAACGAAGCGCACCAACTCACCACCGTTGAGTTGCGTGCCGGTACAAAAGCCATCACGGCCGGGAGAAAACGATGAGTGACGCTGAAAAAAACTTAGACGATAAAGTGGCAGTGGATGCCGCCGAAGGCTTTAAGCCAAGTGAGCCCGCACCCCAAATCGATCCTGAAACCGTTGACGTGATTGACCCTGAAGAACCTGTCGAGGCTGCGATGACCTCAGATGACGAAGCGACTGACGTACCGCCTGAGCCCGTCGTCAAGCGGGTTCGTGATGCGGCGCCTGTGGCGTCGAAAAAAGCACGCTCACGCCGGGCGCCTGAGCCAGATCCTTTTGAGGAAGTCGACGAGTCACAGGACGATTTGTACCCAGATGCGACACCGCAATCTGCGTTGCCACAAGATGTTCGTAACCATTTGGATGCGCTCAGCTCGGTTGTTTTAGATTCTGCCGACGTTGCATCGAACGCGGCGGCATCAGCGACAGGCTTGGCCGCAGAGTTGCAGGCATCCGTCAAAAATGTGCGGACGGCAATTGACGCCGCCTCACGGCAAGGCAAGATCGTTTTGGGCGTCTCGGGGGGCATCCTCTTCTTATCAGTCGCCGTTTTTGCCGCGATGTCCATGACGCTGCAAAGCCGAATCAACCAAGCCGACGCCATGCTGTTGGCGGTAGGAAAGCGTGTTGTCGAGCTGAATGCGGGTATCGAAGGAATCGATGCCATGAACCGCTCGTTGTCGAGCTTCTCCGAGCGCACGGATGCCATCATGGCGGCACAGGCTAAATTGGAAGAGCAGATCAAAACGAGTTTGGGCGAATCGCGGGAGCTGGTGACGAACCTCCCAACACAAACCGCGAAATCGGTCGAGGCGAGCAGCAAAGCTTTGGCGACACAAGTGGGCGCGCTCGATGCACAGATGAAAAAGCAAGCCCAAGCGATGGCCTCGTTGGGTGGTCAGGTGAAAGACTTGAAGGGTGTCGTTGGCGATGTTGAGCCCTTAAAACGTGATGTTCAAGCGCTCATCACCCTTCAAAAGCAGCGTTACCTTGAGGCCTTGCAACAGCAGCAGCGCGCAGCGGCGGCGACCAGCAATCCCGAGGTGGTTTTGCAATACCCCAATCCCAAGACCGCAAAGGCCGCTGAAAAAGCCAAGCAGTAAGCCGCTTTACTTGCCGCCGTCGATGATCACTTCGATGCGGCGGTTCTTGGCGCGACCGGCCGGGGTGTCGTTGGTGTCAATAGGGCGGGTGTCGGCGTAGCCGCTAACGCTCACGCGACCCTGCTGGAGACCGGCTCTAGCGGTGAGGTAATCGGCGACCGCGCCAGAGCGAGCCCCCGACAAATCCCAGTTCGATTGGAAGCGGTCGTTGAAGACCACCGGCACGTTATCGGTGTGCCCCTCGATGTAGATGCGCCCCGTGCTCTGCGCGATGCTCTTGCCCACCGAGTTCAGTGTTTCCGCGAACCCGCGCTGCAACGTGGCAGACCCGGATGCGAAGGAGCCCTGCTCCGCCAAGCGAATGATGATGCGGGCACCGTCACGCTCCACCTCCGCTTTACCAGCCTCAATTTCTTTTGCCAGGTCTTTACGGATTCGTGCATATTGCGCATCGGTTTGCGCTTTGTTGGCATTGCCAATGCCGCCGCCGCTTTGCGCGTTCTGGGTGTTCGCGCTCTGGCTGTCACGCACCTCAACTTTGGCCGTTGTTGCGGCCTGCGCTTCTGCAATCTTGGCGTAGAGATCAATGGTTTCTTGCGGAACCGCACCGCCTTGCTGTGCGCCTTTTGCGGCGCTACCGCCGGCAACTTGCCCGCTGGCGGCACCGCCTGTTTGGGCCGCTTGCGACATGCCACCGGCATTGCTGCCTTGTGCCATACCGCCAGTCTGGGCGCCTGTTCCCGGCGCGCCTGTCTGCGCTGATGCGCTGCTGCCGCCTTGCGCAACGGTCGATGCGGCAGGGCCGCCTTGCTGCGTACCCGATTGGCCATCACCTGCACCAGATGGTGGCTTATTCACGTACACCACGACTTTGCCTTCCTCGGTCGTGACCTCGACTTTGCCAGATGCGATCTCGTTTGCCAACGATTTACGAACCTCTGTGGCGGCCTCCTGCGGGCCCTTCGTTCCCGAGCTGTCGTCCGTTTTGATCACGGGTTCAGGCTTTCGCTCATCGGTGGTTTGTTGGGTCACATTCTCGATGGGTGTTGGCTCCGTAATCGCGGGCGAGAAGTTGCGCGCAATGATGCTGGTCCCTTTCGGGGATTCGACCACGGGCACGATACGTTGCACGCCAAATGAGTTTTTCAGCGAGCCGTTAATTTGTTTGAACTTTGGCACGTTCATCTCAGCGAACGACAAGATCAACACGAAGAACGCCATCAACAAGGTCGCCATGTCTGCGAAGGTCGCCATCCAGGCGGGCGCACCGACTGGGGGGCAGTCTGGGCAGTCATCACACTTCGGGCAGTCGTCAGCGCCGGCTGCGGCAACGATCACCTCGGGCTCAGCGGCGGGGGTCTCAACGGGGAGCGCCTCAGGCTTCTCCGCGTCTTCGGGTTTGTTTGCTTCGGTTGCCACGTGCCAATCCTGTTGTTAATTAAGCCGCAGCTTCAAGCTTTGCGCGTCCCTTGGGATCGACAAACGAGATCAACAGGTCCGTCAACATTCGTGGGTTGCCACCGCTTTGGATGAACATGACGCCTTCCAAAATCAAGTCGTTGTTCATGGATTCCGCAGCGTCCAATTTTTGGAGCTTCTGGATCAAAGGAATACAAATCACGTTGGCGATCACAGCGCCGTACATGGTCGTCAGCAACGCCACCGCGAACGCAGGGCCAATCGACTTGGGGTCACTCATGTTGCCCAACATGATCACCAAGCCCACCAGCGTACCAATCATGCCCATGGCGGGGGCCACTTCTTTGACCGAGTCAAAGAACGCGATACCCGTTGAGTTGCGCGCGGAAATCATTTCTTTTTCACGCTCAAGGGCTGACTTGATCATGCTGCCTTCGGTACCGTCCACCAACATGCGGATGCCTTTGGCCATGTAGGCGTTGGGAATGTCTTGACCCTCAAGGGCGATCATGCCGTCCTTGCGCGCAATGGTTCCCAAGTTCACCAGCTGCTCAATGAGGTCTTCTGGTTTGTCGATTTTGAACTTGATGGTCTTCATCGCCACACCGATCGCTGCGATGTACTCGGGAAACGTGCTGCGCGCGAGCACCGTGGTTGCGGTGCCGCCCACCACAATCAAAATTGAGGGCATGTCGATAAATGGTCCCGGGTCACCAAGGGCTGAAATGATCAGACCGAAGGTGGCAACAAATCCAATTATGGTTGCGATATCCATGGTGTATGTCTCTTGAAACGGCGGTTGGAGGGCGGCAAAAAGCCGACACTTTGTGAGCATTAAGCGAGAAACGTGCCAATCAGCGGTTGCCGCTCGGGTACCCACGCCCTGTCAGGGCCTCAGAAATTTTGTCAGTTCCTGACCGGATGCGTCCAGTTTTCCCCGACTTTCTTGTCGGGATTTCTGGATTGCCGCTTTATGTAGTTAAAAGGAATTCACTTTTTCTTCGGAGTGTCTGTTTTTGGTCGGCGTAAACCTTGCTTAAGGTAAGCTACTTCTCATAACAGTTGCAGGTCCATTTGCCGATGTTTGCTTTTCACGCCGCCATTGCCCACATCCAGGCCCACGTGTTGCGCCGCTTCGTGACGTTTGTTTGGGTGTTTGTCGCGCTCGTTTTGGCCGGGTGCAGCCGATACGATGCGACGCCGCAGTGCAGCGCGGCCATTGAGGAAGGTTTCACGGGTTACTTCAAGGTCAGTGACACCGGCCTGGCTGTGGATCAGGTGACCGGTCGAACTTGGTACCGTTGTAATGCGGGCCAGCGGTTTCAAAACGGCCAGTGCGTGGGGCAGGCCTTGCATCTCACGCAAGCCGACGCCATGGCCTACGCTCTTGAGTTCTCAAAAGCATCGGGTCGTAAATGGCGACTACCCACCCAAAGCGAGATGGGCACCATCACCCTGAGCGAGTGCGTGAACCCAGCGGTCAACCCCAACGTCTTCCCCAACATGCTGGTCAGCAATTACTGGTCTTCAGAGGGCAGTAACAGCAACAGCCGCATGGGCTGCGCCACGTACACCTACAGCGGTAACCAGTTTTGCCGAGAGCTGAAGGACAGCCAGTTGCCCTTCCTCCTGGTGGTGAATTAGGCTCAGGCGACTCGCAGTTCGTACTTGTTGATCTTCTCGATCAAGGTGGTGCGCTGCAGTGACAAGAGCTTTGCAGTTTTGGAGACGTTGCCCTCCGACAACTCAAGCGCCTGGGCGATGTAATGGCGCTCAATCTCTGCCATGCGTTGCTTCAACTGGATGCCTTCGCTGGGTAACTCATCCATGCCTTGGGCCAGCATGATGATGTCCTGCACCGCGTTATCGTCTTCCGATGGGTCGGCGTCCAGCGTTTCGGGCAAACTGTCTCGGGCCTCTTCCGGCACCTCAGGGAAAAGCGTCAACACATTGCTGGCGGCAATTTTGCCGAACAACTCATCTCGCAATGCGGCAAGTCCTTTGGGCAACATCGCTGCGGGAACGGTGCGCAAACCGATTTCCTGCCCAGGGAACAGGGCGGTAAATCGGTCAACCAAATTGATGAGTTCGCGCACATTACCCGGCCAGTGGTAGCTCTTCAAGGCCAGCAGCATGTCGGGGCTGAACCGAATGGCATTGCGTCCTTTTGGGGCCAGGCGTTGGGCATGGAACTGTGCCAGCTCTGGAATGTCATCCACCCGGCGCCGCAGGGGCGGCGAGTGCAGCGGCAGCACATTGAGTCGGTAGTACAAGTCCTCACGGAAGCGACCCGCCTTCACTTCGGCCTCTAAATCCTTGTGTGAGGCGGCCACCACGCGCACGTCAACGTCCACCGACTTCATGGAGCCCACCGGATCAACGGCACGCTCTTGCAGAACGCGCAGGAGCTTGACCTGAATGTCCAGGGGCAAGTCGCCAATCTCATCTAAAAACAAGGTGCCACCATGGGCCAGCTCAAAGCGCCCCACACGATCGCTTACGGCGCCGGTGAAGGCCCCCTTGCGGTGGCCAAACAATTCGGCCTCTACCAATTCGCGGGGGATCGCGGCACAATTAACGGGCACAAAACGGCTGCCCGCGCGATCTGATTCGTCGTGGAGTGCGCGCGCAATCAACTCTTTGCCCGTGCCACTCTCGCCTGAAATCAGGACGGTGGCTTGGCTGTTGGCGACGGTCGAAATGAGCCCACGGAGGGCACGCATTTCCTCACCGCGCCCAATAATGGGCGTCGCGACTTTCTCTTTGGATTGCATACAGCGGATTTTGAGGGCCAAGGTCGCGCTCGCCAAGATAGCAAAAGTTAGTGTTCATTATGTATAAACGTGAGAACTGTATTGAATAGTATTAAATTATCAGAATTGATTTTGTAGCCCATTTGTATTTTTACTTTGGTAAACGATTAAAGCCAGCGGGATCGGTGCCGATACCAGTGGTAACCGCTTGTGCGCCGCAGATACGCGGTCGATTTTGTTTCATTCAGGAGTTGTCCCATGCGTAATCACATTCAAAAATCCATTGCCATGCGTCTGGTGCGCGTGGGTGGTGTGATGGCTTTGATGGGCGCGCTCACCGCGTGCCAAACCCTTGAGGCCATGTCCGGTGGCGCAGCCGCCGATGTGAAGCCCATCCCGGTTCGCTCTGCCCGTGCGTCCATGATTGCGCCCATCGTTGAGACCCGAGAGACCATTACCGCGACCGGTTACGCTGTGGTCAGCATCCAGAACCACAAAACCCCGGCACAAAAACGCTTGCTGGCCATCCGCGCCTCCAAGCTCGACGCCTACCGGGCCCTCACCGAGCAGGTGTATGGCCAGCATTTGGATGCCACCACCACCGTTGCCGACATGACGGTGATGAGCGATACCTTCCGCACACGCGTTGAAGGTGTCATTTACGGTGCCGTGTTGGTCAGCATCACGCCAGCGGGTGACGACACTTACGAGACCACTTTGTCGCTCGATGCCCGTGTCGTGGACGATTTGCGTGCCTTGTACCTGGGCCAGTTGGCATCGAATATCCGGTAAACCGGCAACGGCGTCTGGCACGCCGCTTGCATGCATTGGGGTTGCCATGACTTTCGAGATTGCCATGACTGTCGAAAAACAGCCCCCCCAAAAGCCCCATCCGCTCACGATGGCTGCGGCCCCATTGCGTGTCGCACTGCTGAGTGCGGTGGCATTTGCCACCCCCATCGCCGCACATGCCCAAATCGGCGCCAACCCGCTGCGCGCGCTTGAGGCGCAAGCGGGTATTCCCGACGGCTCGACGCCCGCGGTCGCGACCGCACCGGCGGCGCCAAGTGGCGGCGCGGCAGCCGCCTTCGCGGCCAATGCGGATGCTGCGTTGAACACCGCTCAAACAGGCACACCCACCGCAGGCACACCCACCGCAGGCACACCCGCGCCACCGGCAACAGCCGGTGCGCCCCCAGCGCCCGCCCCAGCGGCACCCCTGCGGCCCGAGCCCATCGACTGGGCAAATTTCAAGGCGCCCAAGTCGGCCGAGGAATTGCGGCAGGAGGCAGCGAAAGCCAAAAAAATTGCCGAGATGCGCGCCCTCCTTGGCACCGCGCCCAGCGCAAACCCCGCACCCGTCAAGCAAAAGCCGCCTGCAAAAACGGCCGACGGCGCGCCAACCCCGTATGAAGCGCAGTTGGCGGCTATTCGTGAGGCCCTCATTGAAAAAGCCTTACAGGGGCCAACCCGCGTGGTGTCAACGGCGTGGATTGATGACCAAGGCCGTCTCCATGAAGATGCCCAAATGACCAACGACATGCGCGTTCGTGGCGTTCGCGTGCTGAACTACACCGCGAATGGCAAAGCGTCGATCAAGGCGGACGTTGATTTGCAGGCCCCCAACAAGCCTGTTTGTGCCGCGCCTGAAGCGGCCAAGTGGACGCAACACGTGCGCTTGCTGTCGCGTGTTGCGCCAGATGTCCGCCCAGAGGACCTGCACTTCGCCAACGAAATTTTGTTGGGCTGGCGAGCCGAATGGGCCCGCGCGAGCCAGACCTACGCGCGTCGCTGGCAACAAAGTCCCCTCAATGTGTCCGAGCGTGATGCCTATGAGCAAGCCCTGCTGGGTCGAACGGCGGGTGGCCGACCGGATCAAGGACAGTGGCGTCTGGTCATGACCATCTCCCGTGCCGACGCAGGCCCAGATGCCGCGCAACCCGATTCGGGCCTCTCACGTCACTGGCAGTTGGCGCTGCGTTTAGAGCCCGTTTTTACCAAGGCGGAGCCGCTGGTGCAAACCGCCAAACTAACCTGGACCATGCCTGAGGCGACCCTCATTCCCCCACGTTTGCCAGAATCAGTCGCTGTCGCTTTGGCGTGGGAGTCCGAGAAATGGATCAAGGCCATCAACGAGCGCATGGCCTGTGAGCCGCTTCAATTTGCCCTCAACGCAAAGGCGGGCGGCGATGTCCACATCAATGGCGGGCGTTTCAATGGCCTCGAGGTTGGGGATCGTCTCGTGATGGTCGACAGCCGTGCGTTGCCGGCGCGCGTCCTCCACGCGGGCGTTGCGGCCCGATTGGCTTTGGCTGAGGTTGCGCGCGTGGATGAAACCGAGTCTGTACTTCGTCAAGTGGCTGGGCCACAATTACCCGAGAAGCCGCAAGGTGACTGGGTGGCGATGCCGTATTAAAGAGAGTTTGAATATGACCACACCAACCTCAATCAAATCTGTTCAACCGCGCCAATGGCTGGTGGCAATCGCCCTGATCAGCGGCGCAGTCGGTTTGCTGTCACCCCATGTCGTGCAGGCGCAGGGTGTCAATATGCTGGCGAACGATGCCCTGAAGGCGCTGCTTGGCAAAGACATGCCAATGGACAGTGCAGCCGCCAACGCGACGGGCGCACAGGTGATGATGCAAGACATGGCCAGCACCGCCAACGGGGTGGTGCCGATGGTGGCGGATGGCTCGCGCCAACGCTATACCGTCAACAAAGGCGAGACCCTTGACCGCGTCATCGCTCGCACCATGACGGGGGTGCGCGCTGATATCAAATTGATTCGCAAGGCCTTTGTGGCGTTGAACGCCCAAGCCTTCCCGCGTGGCACGCCGCACATCATGATTGCCGGTGCCCATTTGCAGGTGCCGACCATGGGCGACCTGCAGGCCATGGCGGGTGGGCAGTCCTTATCGGCACAGACGGCGGGTATGGCATCCGCCAACGGGGAGCCGGTCGATAAGAGCGGCTGGGTTCGTTTTCCATAAGCGATCGGCTAGGCACGGGTCATGTTGTTCACGCCCGAGACAATGGCTGTTGCAGGGCGTGTCAACACGCTGGTGTTGGAGGCACGCGCGCCGATGATCCAGGCGCCCGAAGCGCGCTTGTTGGGCCTGACGCAAGGCCAGATCATCAACGCCATCGCTGAAGTCCGAGGCGAGCGCTTAAAATTGATTCTGCAAGGCCGCCCCATCGACTTACCCCGCGGATTGCGCCTGCAAGCGGGCGATACCGTGGTCTTGAAAGCCCAGGTGCAATCCACCGGACAGTGGCAACTTCAGCCACAGAGCATCAACGGGAAACCGGTGACCTTGGCGCCTGCGTCCCAGCCAACCCCACCGGTTCAGAGTCACGCGCAACTGCTACAGCCGTTGGCCCAGCCAGATTTGGCCGTGTCGACCCGCTTGAGTGCGCTGTTATCGCGTCCCCCCGATACCGCGGGCTGGGCCCATTTATTCAAAAGCGGTGCACTGGGGCAATTGCTGACCCGCTTGGTCAACCCCACGGCGTTAACAGCGGCTGATGAGCGCTTTGACCAGTGGCCGCTCTTGAATTTGCGAATGGCCAGCCTCACGCCCAAAACGTTGCGCGACGCGATGTTGGCCAGCGGCCTGTCGGCGGAGGCTTTGTTGGCGCGGGGTGATCAGAAGGGGGGCAAAGACGTCAAGAGTCTGCTGCGGCAACTCATGGCAGTTTTGAATCAGGGCACAAATGCACATGCTGTTGTGAAGGATGCGTTTGATGACATTGAGCGCGCCCAAGTCGATGCTGCGCAGGCATTGGAGCGACGTGAGTTGGCGTTTTCCTTGGTTCTCCCGTTTGTTGATGCGGATCCCATCAACCTCAAATTTCAGCGTCATGCAAAGCGAGATGAGACGCCTGGGAGCGTCTACACCGTCGATGTGCACACGCAAAACAAACACCTGGGTGAACTCTGGATGCGAAGCCAAATTCACATCCAACCGCAACAAACCGATGTCGCCTTAACCATGTGGGCGGTTCGCGCGGATGTGGCGGCACAAGCGCGTGCGCACATTGACGATTTGCGGGACGAGCTCGATGCCGCTGGCCTTGGGCTGCTTGACGTGCAGATCTTCAACGCCGCGCGGCCAAGCCAAGACTCGGCGTGGACAACGCCTGATGCTGGCGCTGTATTGGATGTATCCGCATGAGGCAGCGCCGTCCTGAGGCCATTGCCCTGGCCTATGGGCAAAACGATGCGCCTGTGGTGACCGCCAAGGGGCAAGACGAGTTGGCTGAGCGCATCATCGCCATTGCAAAAGACCAGGGCATCTACATTGCTCAGGACCCCCAGTTATTGGCGATGTTGAGCCGACTGGATCTTGAGGAGCAAATCCCACCGCAGCTGTATGCCGCCGTTGCGGTGATTTTGTCTTGGGCCTATTGGCTGAAGGGCATGACGCCGGGTGATGAGAAAGTCGTGGCAGCGGACCCGCCACCAACGTGAATCACGCCTCGTTGTAACCGCGAGCGCGGCGTGAACGGCTCAATTTACCCAAACGGTCGTAAACCTCAACGCTGGCTTGACCGGTCGCGCCTTGCAAGGCGGCGATGGTGCCGCGAATGGCGTCAAGTTGACGGGAAATCAAAATCTCGTTGCGGTGGTGGGCATCGCGGCAGGCGGCCATTTGCTGTTTAAAGCTGTCCCACATCGCATCCTGCAAAGGGTGGTTATCGGGATCGACGACCTTGTCGCTGACGCCCGTCAACGCTGATAGTTCGCCCAGCAACGCCGCTTTGCCGGGTTGCAAAGCCTCGAAAGCGTCGATGTTTTGCGTTTTGAGGGCCTCGAATTCCTCGGCCAGCAGCCGCGCCAAGCGCGCCGCACGCGCCTCAGCTTGGGAAACGGTGGTCTCTGACATCCAGCGCTTACTCGCGAATCATCTGCTCGATGGCGACGAAGTTTTCTGCAATGCGCTTGGCGTTCAGGGGGTAGTTGCCGTCGCGGATGGCGTTTTTGATCGCGTCAACTTTGGCACGGTCAAATGCAGGCTCTGACATCGCGCTTTGTGCCGCAGCGCTCAGTGTCAGGACGTCCTCGTTCGAGCGGCGGCTCTCTTCCGGCGCCGAGGTCTCGTTGGCACTTGTGCGCGGCTTGACGTCCGCACGGGCCTTTGCGCGACTTTCCGCCTGCCTCGCAGCGAGGTCGCCAGCCGCACTGCTGGCTTGCTGTGTGATCGGGTTAGTCATAATGTACTCACTTCACTAATTATTCGCATTTTTCCATGGATGCCCTTTATCTATCGGTCCATTCTCCTGAATCTTTAGGAAAAAAGATAGATAAAAACCAAATCGAAACAATAGGCAACTACAGGCCAATGGCCTCGTTTAAACCGATCACTTTTCCCGTAATGATTCGGCCTGATTCTGGGTTCTTAAGTTTTACTTGTTCGCCCATTCGCGCACTCTCTTCTGCCAAGACGCGCACAGAAATCTGAAAACCATTCGATTTACCGACCGATAGTTTCACCATCGCGCCACGTTTAATCAGCACCGCTGCCCGCACATCGTGCCGGCGCAGGGGTTTTCCCGCTGCGATGTCTCTAACCAATTCGGCACCAACCGCCTGTTCTAAAGCGTCCAGCGTATTGTTTCCTGGAACACCGGCCTCTGCCGGCACCACTTTTAACATGTCAGCCGTCAAACGGGTGCCCCGCGTCAGGTGAACCTGTGGGACCACCCATTGGCCGACCGGTATCGGCTTGTCAGCCGAGACGACCTCTGCGGCGCTCGCTTTGCCTTGATGTGTCGTCAACACAAACAATTGCCAACCCGGGCTGGGGCAACGGACCCGCAGGTTGGTTGATTGGCGGAAGGGCGCATCCACCTGCAGCTCGGCATCGCATGCGGCGGGCTGCACCCGATCATTGATCTCGGCAAGCCCCAAGGCGGTCTCGCCCGGGTGATTTTTCTCGCCCCACAGTTTGACTGCAGCAGCGATCGGCTCCCAAGCCTCAGGCAG
Organism: Burkholderiaceae bacterium; assembly: GCA_023260315.1. Taxonomy (GTDB): domain Bacteria; phylum Pseudomonadota; class Gammaproteobacteria; order Burkholderiales; family Burkholderiaceae_C; genus RS62. The sequence continues at coordinate 4,016 of JALQVQ010000093.1, read as the reverse complement.
GGCGGGTGTGTTGGCGTGCGCCATCCCCGCAGGCCATGCGCACAACAGCAGGCCGCACCGGAGGGTGAGGGCTGACAGCTTGGCGATGAAATCATTTCGGCACGGCATTTGCTTTGTTCCTTTGTGTGGGATGGGGTGACGAAACCCCGACACAACCCTTAACAAGCAAAAACAGTACCAACTGCCCATGACCATTCAGTCCGTCAGCCGCGAACCCTTGCCGAGTGGCAACGCCGCTCGGCGCGTGGACGACCAAGCCAAGGTGGGCGGGGGTCGCTCATTTGCCAACTTGGTCAAGCAGACGGGTGAGCAAGTGGTGGCGCAAACCGCACTTCCCGAGGTGGTACGCGTCAAAAAAGGTGACACCTTGATCGGCATCATCAAAGATGCCGCTGCGGCAAATGGCAGAACTGCCAGTGGTGCAGACGCTTGGCGCATCGCACAACAGGTCGCCCAACACAACGGCCTGCGGGATGTGAACCTCATTTACCCCGATCAAAAGCTGGCGCTGAAAAACGTGCACGCCGAACTCGCGGCGCTGCCCGAGACAAAGGTCGTCACAAAAGCACCGCAAACACCCGCTGCCGCCACGCCCGCGCCCGCGCCCACGCAGTCAACCCAAGCCGCCCTCGCGCTGCGCATGGCGCAGGGTCTGTCTGCGCCATCGCTCAGCCGTATCAACACCGCAGGGCCTGTGCCAGCCATGCACACGCCCGTGCTCGATAAGACCCTGCAACGCGCCGTCGAAAAAGGTTTCATTGCATTCCAAGAGATCGGACACGTGAAGGCAAAGATTGCGCGGATGGCGCAGAAATACAACTTTCAGCCGGATGACTTTGCACGCCTCACCTTGATGGAGAGTGACGGCATGAATCCACAGGCGTCAAACGGCAGTTGTCACGGGATTATTCAATTCTGCGATGGTGATGACAGGGGCGCCGCATCCGTTGGCTTCGCCCAAAACCCCCGAGCGATCCTGGGTCTCAGTGCCGTCGCACAGCTCGATTTGGTTGACAAATATTTCAGCGATGTGGGTGTCGGAAAAAATGGTCGGGAGCGCTTGGATGACCTGTACCTGAGCGTCCTCACCCCCAACGCGCGCAACGAAAAACGCCGCCATGTCCCGTTGGATATTTCGGGACAACAGGCGGCCTATCTGCACGTCGGCCGTGACCAAACAAGGCCCATCACACGCCAGTCCATATGGACGGGGCTGGTGCAAAACGCGAATGAGCGGCTGCGCACCGTCAACGGCGCAAGCACCAATCCACCGGCGGCTGCAAGGAGTTGGAAAGTCAGCGCCTACAACAGTCAGCAATGAGCGAGCGGCAAATCATTGCCGCTCGGCATCGCAAACAGTCGTGGCATGAAGCTTGCATAAACGGTATCGACACGTGGCCCAAAAACTTGAGTCACTGTCAAAAAATTTTTTAGTCGTTGGAGACAAAGATGGATTTGTTCAGCAACCCTTTAGGGATTCACGAGCGGGCGCTTCAAGCGAGATCCCAGCGCATGGAGCTGATCGCGCAAAACATCGCCAACGCCGACACCCCGCAATACAAAGCGCGTGACCTCGATTTCAAGCAGGTTATGAATCAGCAACTGGGGCAACCCATTCGCGCCACGGACGATCGACATTACGCCATCGCCGAAACCACTGACAGTAACGCGGTGAAATTCCGCGTGCCATTCAACACCTCTTTCGACGACAACACCGTTGAAATCAGTGTCGAGCAAAGCAACTACGGTAAGGCGGCGGCGGACTACCAAGCCACCCTGAGCTTCTTAGAGAGCCGTGTCAGCGGCATACGCAAAGCCCTCAAGGGCGAGTAAAGGACACCGCATGTCAATTGGAAATATTTTTGGTATCGCCGGCACGGCACTGAATGCGCAGCTGGTCCGCATGAACGCCACCGCCTCAAACCTGGCCAACGCAGGCACCACCGCCAGCAGCGAAGCGGAGGCTTTCAAAGCCAAGCGTACGGTTTTTAAAGCCTTGGTTAACGAGAACCTCACCAACGCAGGTGCACCGTATGTTGGCGGCGTCAAGGTCGATCGAATGCAGGACGACAGCACGCCCATACAAGCCATTTACGACCCCAGCAATCCGCTGGCCGATGCGGGTGGATACATCTACCCCGCCAACGTGAATGAGGTGACTGAGATGGTCGAGATGATGGCGTCATCACGCTCGTATCAAAACAACGTCGAAGTGGTGAACACCGCGCGTCAATTGATGCTGCGGACCCTTGAACTCACGCGTACCTAATCTGTCCTTAACAACAGGAACACATACCCATGGCCATCGACTTGAACCCCAGCGCATTGCCCCAAGGCATCGCCCGCTATGAGGACGTGGTGAACAGCCCCAAGGTGATCAACGAGCAGATGGGGCAACAGCAATTCCTCACGCTGTTCACCGCGCAATTAAAAATGCAGAACCCACTGGACCCCGTCAAAAACGAGGCCTTCGTGGCGCAGTTGGCGCAGTTCTCATCACTGGAAGCCAACATCTCAATGAAAGAATCGCTGGACACGATGGTGACCGCGTTGGGCTCTGATCGCGTGATGGCCAGTGCGGCGCTGATTGGTAAATCGGTGTCGGTCCCGGATGCAGCCGTCAACATCGTTGGTGGCGCGGGCGGTAACGGTGTCATTAATTTGCCAACGGGGGCCGCTGGCATACAGGTCAACGTTTTGAACAGCGCCGGTGCCGTCGTGCGTGAGTTGATTTACCCCGCACAGCCTGTCGGCGACTTCAGCCTGACATGGGATGGCAAAGACGTCGAGGGAAATACCGTTCCCGATGGCGCCTATCGCTTCACAGCCACTGGTGTTGTGGGTGGTCAATCCGCCAGCATTCCGGTCAAGGCGATCGCCAAAGTCATGGCCGTTCGCACCAACGCCGCAGATAACAGTTTGTTGCTCGAATTTGAAAACGGCAAAACTTTGCCGCTCTCAGAAGTTAACCGCATTGGCATGTAAGCCGCACGAAAAAATACCAGGAGCCACCGCTTATGTCTTTCTACACATCCCTCACCGGTTTGAACTCTGCCACCGCTCAATTGGGCGTGACCAGTAACAACATCGCCAACGTGGGCACGACCGGCTTCAAGCGTTCACGCGCCGATTTCGGTGACATCTTCGCCACCTCGCCGCTGCAAAAAGCCTCCAGTACCATTGGTCAGGGCGTGGCTTTGAAGCAGGTGACCCAAGAGTTTGGTCAGGGTAACGTAGCGTTCTCCGCCAACGCCCTTGACCTTGCGATTACTGGTGACGGCTTCTTTCCGCTGAAGTCTGCCGACGGCTTGCAAGACATTTACACCCGCAACGGCTCGTTCATGATGAACGACCAGTACAACGTGGTGAACTCAGCGGGTCAACGACTCATGGCGGCATCGGTCGACAGCTCGGGTAAGGCGGATTTGGGCGCCTTGAGCGTTTTGACGATTCCGCAACAAACCACCGGCGAGGCGGCCGAAACCTCGCTCATTAACTTGGGTTTGAACTTCCCTGCAGATGCGCAAGTCATTACTGAGCCCTTTAACCGATCCAATCCCGCCACCTATAACAAGAGCACCGCACTAACGGTTTATGACTCGGGGGGTAACGGTTACTTGGCGACGGTTTATTACGCTAAAACTCAAAATGCGAGTCAGCTAAGCCCATTCAACAAGTGGCAGACGTATGTGTTTGTGGGGGATACCCAGGTCAACCCGTCATTGATCCAAGCCACAGACGACAACGCGGAGCGGTTATATGTCAACAAATACGGTGAGATCAAGCCCGAGGGCGAAGTGAGCGATTTTTTGGTCAACGGAAAAACGCAAATGTTTTCACTGGATGACCTGACGGATACCCGTACGTCGATGCCCGCGAGCATTACAGGCACGAAGACAATCAACGATCTACGTGCAGAGGCTGGATTCGTTTTCGCCAATGAGTCTGTCGCGAATCTAGAGAACATGTTCTCGATTGATGTGGATGCCAGCGGTAACCCAGCAGTCATTGATTTG
>JALQVQ010000055.1 GCA_023260315.1 Burkholderiaceae bacterium | reverse complement strand
TAGAGACCAAATCAACGATCGCATCGGCGAGGCCCGTGAGTGGCGCCAGCTCCATACTGCCGTAAAGCTTAATCAAGTCGACGTGAACACCCTTGGCGGCAAAAAATTCACGTGCTGCGTTGGTGTATTTGGTCGCAACGCGCAGACGAGACCCCTGTTTAACAACACCGTGATAGTCATAGTCGGCACGAACAGCAACACTCAAGCGGCATTTCGCGATCTTTAAATCGAGGGGTTGATACAAGTCCATGCCGCCCGACTCGGCGGCGTGCTCAATCAATGTATCCAAGCCGACAACACCCAAATCTGCACCGCCTTGCGCGACGTAGGTGGGCACATCAGTCGCTCGGACCAAAACGACTTGGACATCAGGTCGAGAGGTTGGCAATATGAGCTTGCGCGACGTATTGGGATCTTCCAACACCCGAATATTTGCCGCACCGATGAGGGGCAAGGTTTCTTCGAAAATTCGACCCTTTGGGAGAGCTAAGGTAATCACTGTTGACTCACTCACGCGCGAACGCGCTCAATCCGCGCACCGAGGGCGCGCAACTTCACTTCCATGCGATCGTAGCCGCGGTCGAGGTGATAGACCCGCTCAACGGTGGTCTCGCCATCAGCCACAAGACCGGCAATAACGAGGCTCGCGGATGCACGCAGGTCGGTCGCCATGACATGGGCGCCGCTGAGTGCAACACCCCCCTGAATCACCGCCGTTTTACCATCGACGGTGATGTGGGCACCCAAGCGCTGCAGCTCTTGGACATGCATGAAGCGGTTTTCGAAGATGGTTTCAATCACGGTACTTGTGCCCTTTGCCACCACATTCATGGCCATGAATTGGGCCTGCATATCGGTGGGAAAACCGGGGTACTCGGTGGTTCTAAACGACTGCGCCACAAGGCCTTTGGCGCCCGGACTCGTGACCCGCAAGCCATCTGCCTCACGCGCCACACCGACGCCCGCCTCTGCCAACTTTTCGATCACGGCGTCTAAGTGATCACCGCGGGCATGACGAAGCATCACCTCGCCGCCGGTTGCGCCGACGGCACACAAAAATGTGCCCGCCTCGATACGATCCGCCACCACTTGGTGGGCGCAGCCGGTCAACGCGGGTACCCCTTGAATGCGAATACGGCTGGTGCCATGTCCCTCAATTTTTGCCCCCATCCGGATCAACATCTCCGCCAAATCGCTGATCTCAGGCTCTTGCGCCGCATTTTCAAGAATCGTTTCACCCTCTGCGAGGGTAGCAGCCATTAAGAAGTTTTCGGTACCCGTAACGGTGACCATATCGGTTGTGATCCGCGCACCCTTCAAGCGCGTCGCGCCCTCTGGCAACCGCGCCTCGATATAGCCGTGGGCCACCTCAATGTGCGCGCCCATCGCCTCTAACCCCTTGATGTGCTGGTCAACAGGACGCGAGCCAATGGCACAACCGCCGGGCAGCGATACGCGCGCACGACCGAACCGGGCCAACAAAGGCCCGAGCACCAAGATAGAGGCACGCATGGTTTTAACGAGGTCGTAAGGTGCTTCCAAATTGGCCATGGCTCCGGCATCCAGAACCAACGTGTCTTCTGTTGGCTGACGCACAGCAACGCCCATGTTTTCGAGAAGCCGCACCATCGTTCGAACATCTTGCAGAGCGGGTACGTTCGTCAGAGTGACCGCCTCAGGCGCTAGCAACGCCGCGCAAAGCTCTGGCAAGGTCGCATTTTTCGCACCGGCGATATCAATGGTGCCGCGAAGCGGGTGGCCGCCGGTAATGATGAGTTGATCCATTTTTAGGCGTTGTCAGGCTGATGTTTGGGGATGATTCGGGGGCTCGGGCGGTGGCTCAAGATTTGTCAGCCCATTCGCCGGGGGTCCATGTTTTCATGGACAGCGCATGCACCTCATCTGTCGCCATACGCTGCCCCAGAGCTGCATAAACCTTCTGATGACGGGCAATTGGGCGCAAGCCTTCAAACTCGCTCGATACGATGACAGCGGACCAGTGACGGCCGTCGCCCGTGACGTCTAAATGTTCACATGAGAGGCCAGCGGCAATGATTTGGTGCAGTTCTTGATCGGTCATAAGACTTGATGGTTGTAATTCCAATTGACGACGGGGTGCTAATGGCGGACTTTATAGCCGGTGCGCAACATGCGCTCTGCGATACCACCGACCAACAAGCAGGCCGTGGCAACAATCGCAAGACTCAACCAAGGGCTCACATCGCTGTGGCCGAAAAAGCCATAACGGAAGCCATCGATCATGTAGAAGAATGGGTTCAGATGGCTCGCGTTTTGCCAAAACGTGGGCAGTGATTGAATCGAATAAAAGACGCCACTTAAAAAAGTCATGGGTACGATGACGAAGTTTTGAAAAGCCGCCAGTTGGTCAAATTTTTCAGCCCATAAGCCTGCAACGACCCCCATCGCTCCCATCAAGCCAGACCCAAGAACGGCAAACATCAAAATCCACAGTGGGTGCTCGAAGTGGGGTTGCCCGTACCAGCTCGTCACCAACATCACCCCCACGCCGACAGCCAAGCCGCGGACCACTGACGACATAACATAGGCCCATAGCCAGGCCCAGTGGGACAGCGGTGTGAGCAGAATAAAAATCAAATTGCCCATCACCTTGCTTTGGATCAGAGACGATGAACTGTTTGAAAATGAGTTCTGGAGCATGCTCATCATCACCAGCCCTGGCACCAAGAACGCGGTGTATGACACACCATCGAACACCTCAACGCGACCCTCGAGCACATGGCCAAAAATGAGCATGTACATCATGGCCGTCAACACGGGTGCCGCGACGGTTTGGAAGCCAACCTTCCAAAAGCGCAAAACCTCCTTGTAGAAGAGCATTTGCCAGCCGTTCATGACGGATTCTCCATCACGGCCAGGAACACATCTTCAAGGTCAGCCGGTCGAATCTCGACCTGCTCAGCAATGCCACCAGCCGCTCGAATACTCGCCAATATTTTCTCAACCGCTTCCGCGTTGGGCGCGGGGAGTTGCACAATTCGGCCCGTCACACGGGCCTGCGCCACCCACTCATCAGGCAATGGGGTGTCCAATTTGAAGCGTAAAACGCTTGCTGACGCGCGTTCAAGCAGGTCGCTCGTTTTTTCTAATGCGACCAACTGGCCTTTCTTGACCATCGCAATGCGCGCGCAGAGCGCCTCGGCCTCTTCAAGGTAATGCGTCGTCAAGAGGACCGCCGTTCCGTTTTTATTTAACCGTGTGACAAATTGCCAAAGGGTCTGACGAAGTTCAACGTCCACGCCCGCTGTTGGCTCATCCAAAACCAGCACGGGTGGCTTGTGGACGAGGGCGAGCGCCATCAGCACACGTCGCTTCATCCCGCCGGATAGTTGGCGCATGTTGGCCGTCGCCTTATCGGCCAACCCAAGGCCTTCTAGCAATTCATCAATCCAATCGCCGTTGTTACGAATCCCAAAATAACCACTCTGAAATCGGAGTGCTTCACGAACCGAGAAAAACGGATCGAACACCAGTTCTTGGGGGACAACACCGAGTGCACGACGTGCAGATGCGTAATCCGAGACAACATCGAAACCGTTGACTGTGACGCGCCCGGCCGAGGCCTTTGTCAGGCCCGCCAAAATGCTGATGAGTGTGGTTTTCCCGGCCCCATTGGGACCCAGGAGGCCAAAAAATTCGCCGGGACGAATGTCAAAGCTGACATCGTTTAAAGCGGAGAAGGCCCCCTTGGGGGTGAGATACGTCTTGGAGACGCCTTGGAAGGATATGGCGGACATGAGCCGCTTATTTTAGTCTGTGTGGGCGAGCAACGCTGGCCTGAGGCCGTAAGCCTCAACTAAATCCAACAATTTCGGCGGCCATCCCGACCATGTGAGCACCAAGGATTGGTTATGGGCCACTCGGGTCAGTCCCAACAACACACTCAGCGCACTGGAATCAAACGTGCGCAGTCCGCTCAAATCGAGGGTCGCGCCCTCGGTTTTACCGAACGACGACAACTGGCCAGCCAAATCGGCCAGAACAGCGGCACTGTTGGCGTGATCAACGCGCTCGGGCAGTTCAAGATTTAGCGGCATTGGCTGCGTTCAAAGCTTTCAGGGCGTTGATCAGCGCTGTCACATCATTTTCTGAACCACTGACAGACGCAAACTGGGTGCGGTAAGTTTCGACCAACCACAAACCCAAGACATTAATGTCATAAATGAGCCAACCCGCGTCGCTCTTCTCGAGCCGGTAGTCGAGCTGAATGGGCTGACCACCACCGACGACCTCGGAGCGGACAATGACCTTGAGATCGTCGGGCAGCACGCGCATGGGTTTTACCTCCATACGGCGCTCCTTCATTTGTTTGACAGCCCCGGCATAGGTGCGAATCAATAACTGCTTGAATTGCTTTTGCAACTCCAACTGTTGCGCGGTTGAAGCGGTCCGCCAAGCACGCCCGACTGCCGCAGCGGTCATGCGCTTGAAATTGACGTGCGGCATGATGTACTGATCAATGACGCCCTCGAGCCGCACCGCATCCCCAGCGGCCAACGCGGGGTCATTTTTCACCAAATCAATCACCTTGTCAGCCAAGCGCTGCACCAGCACGTTGGGCGCTTCAGGCTCCGCGGCAAAAGCAGCGCCCCCCGGCGTGCCCGCAATCAGCAAGGCAGCGAAGAGAAAAGCGCCAACCCAGCTTTTGAGCGCAACGAGGCGTCTGAATGCGGTGTTCAAGGACATGTGTTTTACGTGCATATTTACCAATTGGCTGGGTCGTCAGAGTCGCCGTCGCCCTTCGTGGTTTCCGAGGGGGCCCCAAAGAGCGGCTGCGTGTCCCGCTCGCGTTGCTTCAGGAAAAAAGCGCGAGT
>JALQVQ010000051.1 GCA_023260315.1 Burkholderiaceae bacterium | reverse complement strand
CGAATCACAGAAAAAGCGGGCACCTGAAGGGCTGGTTTACCCGCCCGATTGATCAAAATCACACTCAACACCGCCCAAGCCAGTAAGCCGCCGAATAACACAAAGGAGGCTGTATCGCCGTTGACCAACATGTTGACACTGGGTCGACCCGTGTCGACCGAAAAGTGGGCCGCTTCTTGATACAGCGGGTCCCGTTGCTCAAACAGGCTTTGTAGGCGCTGCGCCGCATTACCGCCTTGTAATAGGGGCCGCGTTTTGTCATGACGTAACCGCTTTGCAAGCTCTCCTGGGGAGGCGCGCAAATAAACCACCCACGCATTGGTGCGTAAGCATTGCCGATTCTCGGGACGAATCACAACACCACCGCCCGTCGCCAGAACCATCCCCTGAGTGCCGACGTCCGCACACAGCCGAGCAATGACAGCCGCCTCTGCGTCTCGAAAACTCGCCTCACCGTGGATTTCAAAATATTGCTTCACACTGCAACCCAATTCACGCTCGAGTTCGTGGTCGCTGTCAACAAAGCGCAGATTCAAACGTCTGGCCAGATGACGCCCAACGGTCGTCTTACCCGACCCCGGCATACCAACGATTGCGATGACAGACATGGTGACTTCGACTTGCAAATATGACACTGACCCTCAATCCGTGAAGCCTGATTTCAGGATGTAGGGTGTTAAAAAGATCAGCATTTCTGACTTGTCAGAGCGTTTGCTGCGGGTTCGGAACAACACACCAATGCCAGGTAAATCGCCTAAAAACGGCACTTTTATGTCGTCAGCTCTATCGTAACGCTCAAATATGCCACCAATCACCACCGTGCCCGCGTTTTCGACCAAAACCTGCGTTTCGACATGTTTTGTGTTGATTGCCACGCCCTGAGCCGTCGTTTCCCCGCGGCTGTCTTTGTTGATGTTGACTTGTAGCATCACGTGGCCGTTCGGCGTGATTCTGGGCGTGACCGCCAACCGCAAGCTGGCTTTTCTGAACTGCACCGACCCCAATCCATCTGCATTTTGACTTTGGTAGGGGTACTCGGTGCCTTGCTCAATCCGCGCCGTCACCCCATTTGAGGTCACGATACTGGGCCGCGCGACAATCTGCCCCCGACCGCTCGTTTCAAGCGCAGAGAGCTCGGCGGTTATGAATCGGCCAACCCCAGGACGATACAAAGCCAGCGCCAGCGTCGCGGCACGGCGTCCCGCTAAACCACCCGCAGACAAGTCAACGTTGGGCGTATCCGTCAACTGCCGCGTAAGACCGCTGCCAAGCCGCACGCCAAGTGCCTGGCTAAAGCCATCATCCGCCTCAACAATGCGTGCCTGGATCAAGACCTGCTGGACCGGGCGGTCTAATTGCGCGATCAACGAGGCGACTTTTGGCATTTGATCGGGTAACTCGCTGACAAACAGCTGGTTGGTTCGGGCCTCGGCGAGCACCACGCCACGCGGCGATAGCAGGCCGCGCAGATTGCCAAGCGCAGGATCCGCGAGCGCCTTATCCAAAGACCCGTTCGCCACTTTTTTTCTTTTTAAGCGGGCCTCAGCGGGTGTCTTCGCTGTGGCCGCGGGCAATCGCAAACCATCACCATTTAGAAAACTGGCAACGACGGTTGCACGCGCATAGTTCAAAGCGAATGTGCGTGTGATCAGCGGCTCTCGTTTAGCAGCCCTGGCTG
>JALQVQ010000132.1 GCA_023260315.1 Burkholderiaceae bacterium | reverse complement strand
TGTAACTGCATCACGCCCTCGGGACCGCGTACCTCGAAGGGTAGGCCTGGGTCATGCCGCACGAAAGTCGGCGCGATGTGGGCGCGCATCCAAGCCTCATCTTTGATCAAGAAGGCTTGAAAGTAATCACGGCAAAGTTGTTTGTTAGCTTCTAATTGGCTCATGGTGGTCTCCTTTAGGTTAAGCAGCAGCTTGGACGGTGTAGCCCAAGCGGGGGAAGTGAACGTTTAAATCACCGGCTTGCGCGTCGCGGTGGCGAATGACAATTTCAAATGCATCGGTTGCCAATAATTGGCCGGTGACTGGCACTTTGGCGTTGTCTTCTGGTGTCACGGTCACCATGGTGCCGTCAGTCAAGCCATCCGCGTCGCCGTTTGCTGGCAGGTGCGAGATCGCCTGCGGTGTTGACGTTTTTGCGATCTCAAACGCATCCTCAGGTGATAGCGGTGAGGATGTGCCATGACCGAAGGCCAGAATGCGCTGATACCAATCGTTCAATGACGCGAGGCCGAGCAACGCATCGACCTCTGGTGGACAATTTTTGCGCAGCAAGAAGATGGTCTGCCAGCAGGCGAGATCGGCAGCTGAGACATGATCACCAAACAGAAATTGACGTTCGCTTAATGCACGTGTTAACCACGCGATTTGCCCACGTACAAATTGTGTATGTGCCGCAAACTGTGGCGCCATGGCCTCTTTTGAGATATCAACACCCAAGTAGGATTCTTTGCGATCTTTCAAGAATTCGGGTGGGATGTGTTCGCCAATGTAGTGAACCAGGACGCCGATGGAGGGTATCCACATCTCGCGCTCCCACGCGAAGCCGATGGCACGTGCCAATCCTTCATGCGGCGTATTGACCAATGGCTTTTCAGGAAATAGTCGGTCGAGCGCGGCCAAGATGACGTGGGTATCACAGTAGATATCCGCCCCAACTTGCATGACTGGCGCACGCCGATAGCCACCCGTGAGTGGCGAGAGCAGGGGCCGTGGCGGTAACCCGGGGATATCAACAGATTGCCATGTCGCTTGCTTGATCCCCAGCGCGATACGGACTTTCTCAGAAAAGGTTGAAAACTCGTAATGATGAAGAATGATGTTTGCCATCGGTTCGTCTCCTGTGTGTTGTAAGTGGATCAATACATGATGTGACCGCCATCGACAACGATGGTCTGGCCGGACACAAAATCTGATAGGTCTGACAGCAGGTAAAGTGCGCTACCCACCAGGTCATTCGGCCGCTGCTCTCGTGACAACGCGCGGGCTTTCAAGAAGCTTTGTTGCCACTCAATGGGGCGGTCCTTCGTGGCATCGGTCAGGACGAATCCCGGCGCGATACAGTTCACGCGGACGCCGTTGGCACCGCACTCTTTTGCGAGACCCTTGGTCATGGCCAAAACAGCGCCCTTTGACGCAACGTAGTGGAGGTAGCCGGGTTGGCCCGCTACAGCAACAACCGATGCAATATTGACGACGGCACCGGACTTTTGCGCTTTCATGGCTGGCATCACGGCTTTGCAACACTGCCAGATACCTTTCACGTTGACCGCCAAGATACGGTCCCAGACGGCATCCGATAACTCTTCAAACGGGGTGAGTTTGACCTCACGGAAGTAAGCCGCGTTGTTAACGAGCCCATCGATGCGGCCGGTTGCGTCCATGGCGGTCTTTGCCATCGCGCGGGTGGATTCCTCTGAACTCACATCGACCTTTGAAAAGGTCGCGCCAGCGCCAATCGCCTTGAGTTGCGCCATGGTGTCCTCAGCGTCGTTCATATCTGCGACGACCACATGCGCACCTTGTTGGCCCGCGCCGAGCGCGAACGCCTGCCCAATGCCGGTCGCGGCACCGGTCACGATGATGGTTTTCCCCGCGAGTAAGTCATGTCCATTGTTTGTTTGCATAAAGCGGCTCCTGTTAAAAAATTGACTGTTAGTGGTGTTTGTGTTTGATCTGCTCGGTGGCTTTCGTCGGTTCCACTTCGGTGTCAATGCGTGATATGACCCGCTCTCGAACGGGACCTCTGACATCAACTTCAACGGCCCAGATACCCGGCATTTGCAGCTGGAGGGTGGCGCGATACCGGCCGTTCTGATCCACGGCAGCGGCTTTGATGGGCTTCACGCTATGCGCCATCGGCATACTCGGCATATGCGCCTTGAGCGTGATGTCCGCATCAGATATCGCGCGACGATTGGCATCTTTTACGGTGACGTCGCAGGTAAGGAGCGGGCCTTCACCGTGTGCATGGCAGTCGACCGTCACCTGGGGCATTGATGCGCCAAGCGCGGTGGCTGGCGAGAGGAGGGGCAACCCAAAGAAAAGGAGGCTGAGAAGGTATCGCAGTATTTTTTTCATCGCTGTGAACCTCTGATACGCATGGCTGCCAGTAGCGTCTCATCCACAAGACCGCGCGGCTTGAGCCTTAAAAAGATGGCAACCAAGCCACCAAAAATAACCATTCGCCATTGCGCAAGGTCA
>JALQVQ010000096.1 GCA_023260315.1 Burkholderiaceae bacterium | reverse complement strand
AGATAATATACTTAGTACGTAATTTGTCTCACCATACTTTTTGCAAAAGGCTTCACCTAATCTGATATCACCTTTGATTTGCTCAAAGAGAAACTCTTTGCAAAAACTTTCAAATTCTTGTTTGGAAACACTAAACTCTTCCTTATTTCTACCTAATGCTTGTAATGTTAATTGTTGTGCTATTTTATCGAACATTTTAATCCCAAAGATTCCTATAATATTTACCGAACAATTCAAGACCTTCTTGAATACGGTCTTCGTGCAATTTATGACCTTGATGGGGCGGGCAGGCCGCACCACGATCTGGGCATGGCTGAGGCCGTCCTCCCCTGGCGGGGGAATTTTGGTCCGCTGCGTTCCCACTTGACGCGCATCACCCATCACAGCCTCACCGCGCGGGCGCTGGGCGGCTTTACTGCCCTCCGCTACGCGGACTTCGCGAGAGTTTCGCGAGACCAAAATGGCTTTATCGTCTGACATGCGTTACCGTTTTAAAAGTCAAATCATCACGGCGCGCGCAAAACCCCTTTAAGCGATTTAATGCTTCGCGCCCAGTACTCTTTAGGGGAATCGGCAGAAGTTGCAAAACCTTGTGCCTCTTCGCGTGATTTAAATGCCCCATAGACAACAACATGGTGCGTTAGGCCGTTGGGCTTGACGGCAGCAACGATGTGCAGACGCTCAAGTTTCGGGTGCGCCTCGACCCACGCCTGTGCCTGCTCGGCAGACACGACTGAGGCGTATTGCAAGACCCAATACCGATCCGGTTGGCTGTTCACCCAGTCGTGCCCCAGTCGGTCTGCAGGGCTGAGCGTTTTGGCCGCAGGCTTGGGTGGTGCGGGCGCCTTGACCTCTGCTGACGGCTTGACCTCGGCAGGCGGCTTGGCCTCGGTAGGCGGCTTGACCTCGACCGGTGCCGCAGCGACCACGGGGGGTTGGGCGGGTGTCGCTGGGACTTGTTCGGTCACAATGAACCGTTCATCGACCCACAGGCGCCGCGGATCGGGCAGGAATTTCTCAGTGGCCTCGCGCTCGGACTGGTTGCGGAGCTCACGCGACATCTGCACATCGGTACGAACATCTGCCCACGGCGGCAGAATCCCCGGCAAAGGACCGACGATCGTTGGCACGGTGGCGGAATCGACGGCGGCAGATACGGCGGCGGGGGCGGGTTCTTCGACAGGCGCAGCGAGGGGCGCAACTTGCGGCTCGGGCTGGGGTTCGGGTTGCGGCTGCGAGGGTACAGACGCCTCAACATTGACCTCAGGCCAAAGCATCTGCATGACCGCGGCACGATGCTTGGGGTAAAGGCCCAATACCAACAGCGCCGACAAAACAAACAGCAGCACGACAAGCAAAAGCACCAACAGGCGACGACGACGGCGCTTCTGAGGGCTGGGCGAATCAGCCACCTCTGGCAGTTCCATGTCACCAAAGTCAGCGGTGGGCGGTTCAGGCTCGGGCTCGGGCTCAACAGCAAAGACGCCCAGGCGGTCGATTAGCGCGCGCGCAGCAGACGCCTGTCCTTGCAGGGCGGCTTTGTCAATGAACGCCTCAGCAGTGCCTTCGTTGGGTTGCTCAATGGTCCAGCGCGATGTGCGCTTCCCGAACGAGGACAAATCAACAGTGAGGTCGTTGGTGGTGTTCACCAACATAACCAGCCGCACGTTTGCGCCTGGAAAGTCGTTCACGAGGCGTGCCAGCAACTCAACCTGCTGACGCTGTACGGCTTTGGCATCATGCATGACCAGCACGCGTGCGGGTAGTACTGCGCCGCTCGTGGCCATCGCATCCTCGACCGACAGTGGGGCCAAAATATCGTTGAACCGCTGGATCAGCGCGTCAGTGCTGCTGGGGAAAAATACCTCGACTTCGACGCCTGTGGTTTCACGCAGCATGCGGATCAGCATGCGGCCGTAGTGTTCGAGCAGCACATCGCTGTCACTGATCATCAACAGGCTTTGACGACGCGTGACCATGACGTTGTATGACATCGCCAAACGTTCGCGATCGCTGTCTCTTAAAAACAGGTCTTCGGGGGAAAACGTGGGTGTCATTTCAGCAGAATTCATGGGCATTTCAAGCAGTTACGTACGGATGGAGCTTACCGCACGATGAGTCGACCTTTTTCATCAAACTGCATATCTGCAGGAACCTCGGGGTTAGGGCGCGCCATGCCAGGCTTTCCTGGCCTTACGCTTCCTAAGCTGAACACGTAGGCAATGACCTGCGCGACTGCCACGTAGAGGCCCTCGGGAATGGTCCGGTCTACCTCGGTGGTGTAGTAAAGCGCACGCGCCAAGGGCGGTGCTTCGAAGATATGAACGCCATGCGTTTTCGCTTCTTCGCGAATGCTTGCGGCGATGAGGTCGGCACCTTTGGCGACCAGTGTTGGCGCACCATCGCCGGTCGGGTCATAGGCCAAGGCGACAGCGAAGTGCTCTGGGTTGGTGATGACCACGTCGGCGTCCTTCACATTCGCCATCATCCGTTGGTTTGACATTTCGCGCTGACGGCGGCGAATTTGGGCCTTCACCTCAGGCCGACCTTCGATGTCTTTGTATTCGTCTTTGATTTCCTGCTTGGTCATGCGCATGCGTTTCATGAACTCATGTTTCTGCCATGGCACATCAATGCTGGCAATCACAATCAAAGACAAGGTGACATAGAGCGCCGACTTCACAACCATTTCGCCCGCGGCGTGCAGCGCCGGTTCAAGTGGCATGCGCCCAATTTGCACCAAGGCCTCTAGGTTGAGATTGATCATCAAAACCAAGACACCGGTGACCAACGTGAATTTCAAGAGCGCTTTGGTCAGCTCGACCAGCGCCTTGACGCCAAACATCCGCTTAAAGCCCTCCATCGGATTGATCTTGCTGGCTTTGGGTGCGATTGACTTGAGCGAAAACAGATAACCGCCGGTCGCGCCTGAGGCCAAGATCGCCAACACGATGGTGACAATGAAAACGGGCACGACAACCAAATAGGCGTGTACCGCTTGGCTGCCGAAGGTCAGGGGGAGCAAGTCGGGCGACAAAAGCGTTTTGCGGTCGAACACAAAGCCGGCCTTGAACACATCAACCAGTCCGGTAATGAGCCAGCCCCCCATCAAGACCATCGTACTGACCGCACCAATCATCACGGCTGCACCGGGCAGCTCTTGCGATCTGGCAACTTGGCCATCGTCGCGCGCCTTTTGTAGCTTTCGCGCCGTCGGCTCTTCGGTCTTTTCTTGTGCGCTGTCTTCGGCCATTACCGAACCCCCGCCCAATCACGCAACACCGTGAAAGCCTCTAACCAAAGCCACTGAATACGCCCGCCAATGCTGTCCATCGACAAAATCATAATCAACAAGCCCGCCAACAACATGGCCGGGAAGCCAACCGCAAAAATATTCAAACTGGGTGCGGCCTTGGTCACAACGCCCAAACCCACGTTGATAAACAGCATGCTCACCATCACCGGCAGCGCCAACAAGACCGCCCCAGCGAACATCATGCCGCTCCAAGTCACCAAACGACCCCAATGGTTTTGGTCGAGCAAACCGGCACCGATTGGTAGCACGTTGAAGCTGTCGATCACCAAACCCATTAACAGGGCGTGGCCACCAACGCCAACGAAGATGAGCGTCGACATCACCAACAAAAGTTGCGCCAGCACGGGCACATTACCCACGTTGGGGTCAATCATATTGGCCATCGAGAGGCCCATCGCAGCCGAGATGCTTTGACCGGCAACGGTTATCGCTGCAACGACGATTTGAAGAATCAAACCCATGCTGGCGCCAATGAAAATTTGATTCACGATCTCCAACAACCCCGGCGCTGATGTGGGGTCAATCAGGGGCCAATCGTGCAACGGGTAAACCAACCAAGTCAGTACCAGCGCCAACAGCACCCGCAGACGCACGTTGACGGCATTTTGAGAAAACAACGGCGCCGTGAGTAACAGCCCGGAAATACGCAGCATAGGCCACAGAAAGGTATAAAACCGTTCGACGATATCGGCGACCAATAAGTTCATGGGGCTGATCGTTCAGGCATGGTGCCGGTGATTCGCCTAGCTAAACAGTGTCGGGATGCGCTGAAAGATGTTGCGTGTGAACTCAACCAACGTACCAATCTGCCACCCCCCAAACAAAGCCATGGCCAATCCGAGAGCGAAGAGCTTGGGAATGAAACTCAGTGTCATCTCATTGATCGATGTGGCAGCTTGCAAAATACCGATGATCAAACCCACACCCAATGCCACCAACAACAAAGGCGCAGAGATGAGCGCGGTCATCCAAAGGGCGTAGCGGCCCAAATCAACAACGGTTGCGGTATCCATGGTCTTGACTCCTTATGGCATCGCGAAACTGGCGGCAACAGAGCCCATGATGAGTGACCACCCATCGACGAGCACAAACAGCATTAATTTGAACGGCATTGAGATCATCATCGGTGACAACATCATCATGCCCATTGACATGAGTACGCTGGCCACGATGAGGTCAATCACCACGAAAGGTATGTAAATCAGGAAGCCAATGGTGAATGCGCTTTTCAGCTCGGAGGTGATGAACGCAGGTACCAAGGTCGAAAATGGGATGTCCTGAGGCGAGGTGAATTGCGTGTTGCGCGCCACCTCCATGAACATGGCGATGTCATCTTCACGTGTCTGATTCAGCATGAAGGCACGGAACGGTTTCTCAGCCAATGCCAGCGCTTGGTCGAACGGCAAGGTGCCGTTGAAATAGGGCAGCAACGCGTTGGTGTAAACGTCGGTAAAAACCGGCTGCATGATGAACAGTGTAAGGAACAAGGCGAGGCCAACGAGCACCATGTTAGGCGGCGTTTGCCCTGTACCAAGGGCTTGGCGCAACAGTGACATGACGATGATGACTCGAACGAATGACGTCATCATCAAGAGCAGCGAGGGCAACAGCGTGAGCGCCGTCATCAGCGCCAGCAATTGGAGCGTGAGGCTGTATTGGCTGCCGCCCGGCGTGTTCGTCACATTGACGAGTGGGATGCCCTGTGCATGTGCGGCGGAGACACACAACCCAAAACCCAAAAGGGCTGCAGCCGCCAACACTTTTTTAAGCGTCACGGGGAAGCATTGCGTCATGGGTTGTCTTTCAGTTGCGCCAAGGTTTGCGCGAAATGGTTGGGGGGTGGTGCGCTATCGCCATCAAGCCAGCCCGTCAGCGCCTGCATGTGATTGGGACCAACGCCGATTAAAACTTCCCGATGACGGACACGGACCAGCATAAGCTTCTGGCGAACGCCAACGCCCAAGGTTTCGATGACTTCGATCTGGCCGTCTTTACGGCCAAATCCACGGTTATTCTGGAGCCGCCGCAACCACCAAAGCAGGGCGAATAAAAGGCCTAGCACCAACGCAAAACTGGCTACAAATTGTAGCCAGTCAGCGACGCCGATCGTGCTGGTAAGGGGCGCTAATGGCGTCGTTGTGTTCATAGAGGAGGCGCCCATGGGTTGTTAGGGTCGGTTACAAGTTCTTCATACGCTCCGACGCAGGCACCACACGGGTCAAGCGAATGCCATAGCGGTCATTCACCAAAACCACCTCACCCTGCGCAACAACGGTGTTGTTGACCAGTAAATCAAGCGGCTCGCCCGCGATGCGGTCAAGCTCAACAACGCTGCCCTGTGTCAAACGCATCAAGTCTCGTATTTTAATGACAGCGCGCCCAACTTCAATGGACAACGTGACCGGGATGTTCTCGAGGACATCGGGATTTATCGTCTCTTTCTCGACCATCGCGTTTTGGCTATTCTCGTCGCTCATGGCTGTCTTCCTTCTGTAATGTTTCGCGTTGGCTTAAAGCAGGCTGGGGTTAACGGGGGCCACGATCTTGGCTGCAATGTTACTGCCAACACTGCCGATTTCAACATCAAACGACGGCAGATCACTGATGTACACCCGCGCCATATCCGGCTTCTTGAAGTACAAAACGTCGCCCTCTTTCATGCTTTCCAATTGGCTGAGCGCAATGTTCAGGTGGCCCAATAAAAACTGCATCTCAACGCTGGAGTCATTGACCGCATTTTCTAAATCGCTGCGCCACTGCTTGTCGGACTCCTCATTGCCATCACCCGACTGAACGCGGCTGCGCAAGAGGTCGCGAATGGGCTTCAAGGCCGCATACGGATAAACCAAATCGATAAAGCCCTTGCCTTGGCTGGTCGGCTCGGCGTCGAATCGGCTCAGAATGACAAGGTCGTTTTCATCGGCGATTTGGGCAAACTGCGGGTTGATTTCAGAGCTGACATGCTCAAAATCGACCTCATAAATGGGTGCCCAAGCGTCTTTTAATGAGCGCGTAAAAACGTCCAAAATCAAACGAATGATGCGGGTCTCGGTTGGCGTGAACATGCGCCCAGGAGGCAGATCGCCCACACCGCGCCCGAAGCCACCAAAAAAACTGTCCAGTGAGCTGAACACCACTGTGGGCTCAATGACAACCATGGTGTAACCCCTGAGTGGGTTGGCACGCATGATGTTGACCGACAGTGGCGCCTTCAGCATTTTTAAATAGTCGCCAAACCGCAGAATTTGAACGCGGGTCGGATTGATGCGAGGGCTGGTTCGCAAAACCTCAAGCAAGCCCAAACGGAATTGCCGAATGAACCGCTCATTGATCATGTCGATCGATGAGATGTTCACACCCAGGCTGCTGTCCTCACTCGCCAAATCGTGCTTTCGCACTTTGGCTCCCGTATTGAAGCCCGTGTCCACCTCGATCGAGCCGCTGTCCAGGCTGGCAGCCAGGGCATCGAGCTCCTCGGGCGATAGAAGGGGTTTATCAGCCATTGATCCGTTTTCCAGTCTGCGTTTTATTGCACGACGAAGTTGGTGAAGTACACCTCTTCGATGCCGCCGAAGTCCTCATATTTTTCCAGAACAGCGTTCATCTCGGCCTTGAGGTTTGCAGCCAACTCCCGACGAAAGTTTGGTTTCGCCAAGTCAGCCTCCGTGACTTGACGCATCAAATCCAGCACCGCGTTACGCAACGCAAATTCGTGCTTGGTGACGTTGTCAAAGACGCGCTGGTCAAAGTTGGTCATCACCGCGAGTTGAAGCTGCATCACTTTTCGTGAATTGGTCAGGTTGGCCAAGAACTCCCGCTCGATCTCCATGTAGTGGTACTCGAAGCGCTGCAGTTCGGGACTGTCTTTGGTGACGCGCTTTGGCTCTGCTTTCGTTGGGTCGGCCGCCTCAGCGGCTGCAGCCTCAAGCGCTGCGACCTTCTCCTCCGCTGCCTTCTCGTCTGCTTTGTCGAAGAAGCCCGTGAAGAACAACGTGCCGAAGATGGCGCCCGCAATCAAGACGAGCACCAGCACCACGATCAAGATGATCTTGACCAAGCCGCCACCCTTTTTACCGCCTTCTTCTTCTTCAATTTCGTCAGCCATGTGTCTACCCTACTTTCTATTCATGTCGCCGCTTGGTGGTTAGACCAAGATATTCAGCGTGCCATCATCACGACTATTTTCTCTGACCGTGCCAGCCTGTGCCGACACGTCACCCGAATTCACTGCCTGCCCCCTGGGCTGCACGGGGCCATCCCCGCGCTGCGGTGTCGACTTTCCGTGCCCTTGCTGGCTTGAATCGCCGTCTACCGTGACTCTAGCAATATCTGTTCCAGCTTGACTCAAGTGGTCTTTGAGGCGCTGTGCGTTGTCCTGCAAAAGGTCGCGCGTCAAGGGGTTTGCGGATACAAATCGTGCCTCCAACTCGCCATTGTGCATGCGCAAGTCGACGTCGATGCTCCCGAGGCTGGCGGGTCTTAATGTCAGTTGCATGGTCCACTGGCCTTTGGCGATTTGCCCCTGTATGCGTGCGCCCAAAGCGTCAACCACCCGCTGCGCAATGGCCTCATAGATCGCACTGCGGTGTGAGGCCGTGCTGGCGGTCGGATCCTGCGACAAGGCGATCCCCATGGGATTGGCCGAACGTGGTACCGCCAAAGCGGCGCGATCAAGGCCCTGCCCCTCGAGACTGCCAACTTTACCGTCTGTCAGCAGTTGTTGAACCTCCTCGTCGGTCACTTGGCGGCTTGGAACTACTTCATGTCCGCGGATACCGCTGAAAACGCTGCTTTCATTGATGCATGGCACGGCTTTATCGGTGACGATGCGCGCGTGACGAACGACCCGATGGAAGCGCACTATATCGGCTTTAACATGTGGGTAAACGCTGTCACCGAAGCGGGCACCACCGATGTTGACACCATCATCGACGCGCTTCCGGGCCAAGAGTTCACGAACCTCACAGGCGGAACCGCTGTCATGCTGCCGAACCACCACCTGACCAAACCGGTTTTGATCGGTGAAATTCAGGCGGACGGCCAGTTCGACATCATCAGCCAAACCACCGAAGTGGCTGGTGACGCATGGACCGACTTCCTGCCAGAATCCGCAGTTCTGGAATCCGATTGGATCGACCTGAAATGCGGTATGTATAACACCGAAACTCAGACCTGCGTTCAGTTGACCTCGAACTACTAAGGTTTTGACATTTGGGGTGGGGGCGCGTCCTCCATCCCGAACCTTCCCTCCCAAAGACTACCCCATAAGGAACGCGCCGATGCTTCGCGCCGTTGTGATGGCTCTGTCCATCTTCTTTTTGGCCGCCGCCGCTGCCGCTCAGGACCTACAATCTGTCCTGCAAACCTATTCCGATGACATCGCCAAACCGTCTCGCCGCACTGTGGATCAAGCCATTACTGCGTTGATCGACAGCGATCTGCCCGAAGTCCCCGCGTTTCTTCAGGCGTGGCAGGAAAAGAACGTTTGGCAGAACGAAGAGACTGGCCTGTTTTACTATGTCGAAGGCTCTGATCCGATCACGTTGATCGACCTTTCAACGGGTGAAGCCGTAGGCACTGCGCCCAAATCTGTCATGGCGCAGATCAAACCGAACGCAGGTGTGCGTGGTGTGATCGGCTCTGCCTTGGTTCAATATCAACTGCTCGATCCTGACTATGATCGTCGTGCCGCTGCATTGGATGCGATCAGTCGCGATGGTTCTGCCGAACAACTGGCGCCTCTTGCCGCGTCGATTGCCGATGAGCCTGACACTGGTTTGCAGGCCCGCAAAGAACGTCTGTTGATGATGCTTACCGCTCGCTTTGCGCCGTTGAGCGAGGATCGTGTTGCGGCGATTGAGGCGCTATCGTCCGATGTGAGCGTCGACGTGCGCGCGGTGATGAACCAAACCCTGACTACGACCACGGGTGTTGCGGCCACGTTGCCCGAAGGTGCCAATATCGCAGCAATCCGCGAGGTCGGCCCTGATTTCGATGTGAATACCGCCTATGCAGAGCTTGCCGCTGCTGGGCTGGCGCAGCCCACAGTGACCGAAGACGACCTGAAATCCGCCCTGATCGCGAATATCGTGGATGGCCAGATCGCCGGTGTGCCAGTTGCGGCCATGTCTGATCCTGCAGAGCGCGTTCGTGCCTATCAGGGGCTTGTTGATGCTGGGCTTGCCGCGCCTTTCGTCCCGATGGCTGATCGCGAAGCTGCAGTTGCAGCTCATGTGTTCTACACCCAATACGACGAGACGGATCAGGCCGTCACCGATGCCGCCGCTGCTGCAATCAAACAGATCGAGCTAAAGGTGGGTGCCATGCAGACGGCTGACCTCGCGCTCGATGCGATCTCTTTGGCGTCAATATATTTCCTAGCTGCGATCGGTCTTGCTGTGACCTTCGGTGTGATGGGCGTGATCAACATGGCCCATGGCGAATTTATCATGATGGGCGCCTATACGGGCTATGTGATCCAGCAGGTGATCCCTGATTACACCGTGTCGATTATCGTTGCACTGCCCGTGGCCTTTATCGTCACCTTTGCCGCTGGCGTCGCGATGGAGCGCTTGGTCATTCGCCACCTCTACAAACGCCCGCTGGAAACGCTCCTCGCGACCTTTGGTATCTCTATTGCGCTGCAACAGATCGCAAAGAACATCTTTGGCACGCAGGCCCGCCCGCTGACCTCGCCGTCGTGGTTGGACGGTGCGCTGGTGTTCAACGACGTGGTGGCGATCAGCTACATCCGCATCGCGATTTTTGTGCTCGCCGTGATGTTCCTCTGCCTGATCCTGTTCATCCTGAAAAAGACCCGTCTGGGGCTAGAGGTCCGCGCAGTGACCCAGAACCCAGGGATGGCAGCATCGATGGGCATCAATCCAGATCGCATCAATATGCTCACCTTCGGGCTTGGCTCAGGGATCGCAGGCATAGCGGGCGTCGCCATCGGCCTCTACGCCAAAGTCACGTCCGAGATGGGGGCTGACTACATCGTGCAGTCCTTCATGACTGTCGTCGTTGGTGGCGTCGGGAACGTCTGGGGCACGCTTGCGGGGGCCTCGCTGATTGGCTTCCTGCAAAAAGGGATCGAGTTTTTCAATCCGTCGAACACGCTCGCCGCGCAGACCTACATGATCCTCTTTATCATCATTTTCATCCAATTCCGTCCCAAAGGCATCGTTGCCCTCAAGGGCCGTGCGGCAGGGAACTGAGCCATGACGAAAACATTCCTTGCAACAAACCGTTCGGTCCTTGTGTTCCTCTTGGTCCTGTCACTCTTCACCCTCGCGGTGACAGTGATGGCAGAGGCAACGGGCTATGGCCTGATCTCTACCTCTTTTGTCAAAACATTGGGCAAAACGCTGTGCCTCTGTCTGATCGCCATCGCGATGGATGTGGTCTGGGGTTATTGCGGCATCCTGAGCCTCGGCCACTTTGCGTTCTTTGGGATCGGTGGCTACGCGATCGGTATGTGGCTCATGTATGCCCGCACAGAAGAAATCGTAGCGGGCTCGCTAGCGAACCAACC
>JALQVQ010000274.1 GCA_023260315.1 Burkholderiaceae bacterium | reverse complement strand
TGCGGTTTTTTTAACAGATGCGGTCGATTTGGCCATGTTAAAATCCTTTTTATTTTGTTTTCTAAGGTAATCATAAGCCTTTTTATATAACGTTGCAAAATTATTAACACTAGCTGCTTGGCGGACTGCTATATACTAAGCGTAATGCACATAAATCAACGTGTGCTTCTAGGTTTGTTCGTTCTAGCTCAGTGGCCATCTTATTCTCCGTATAGGTAAAGTAAACTCTTGCGTTAGCCTTTGTGTGTTTTAAGATGTGCCTAGTAGTTTTTAAGCTACAGTATTATTTATCACTCTTCGACAATTTTAAACACTATATTCGTATCGTTTGGGTGTTTGGTCCTAAAAAGATTATTAATAGTTGCAGTCTCGTCAAGTCCTATTATAATCGGAACAAGATCAAAGTCAGTCTCTAACATATCTAAAGTTAAACTATCTTGATATTCGTTATCAAATGTAAACTCCCAGTATCGCTGTTTACTTTTAATATTAGACCCAAATCCAAACTTGCTTACATCGCCTACACGAGACACACATGATACCGGTTGGATGTTTACTCTAAGTCCAATCGTTTGTATTGTTGTATTGTAGTTTGCTTGTTGATTAACTAAACGTTTGTCATCGCCTCGGCGAGCATTGGTTTCTGTAATGTCAACAACTGTAGTAAGCATAATTTTCATACAGTATTTAAGCCATAAAAAAAGAGCCACTTAAAAAGTGACTCTTTAGTGTGCCGTATAGACACGTTCCTAAGGTAGTTAGGATTAATCAGTAAAAGTTGCAACAACTGTTACAGTTGTACCTGCAACGTATGAACCTGCTGTACCTTCTGGTGCAACGCCGCCCTGTAGTGCAACGTATACTGTGTCAGCAAGTGCAGTTACACCAGCGACTGTTGCGCCTGAGGCCATGGCGATTGGTGTGGTGGCGTGTGGCTACGCCGATGGTTACCCGCGCCACGCACCGGGCGCACGGGATGTCGGCGCACCTGTTTTGGTGGATGGCGTACGCACGCGGGTTGTGGGTCGCGTCAGCATGGACATGTTGACGGTTGATTTGCGTCCTGTCTTGGCGGCGAAAGGCGTGCTCCCACTACCGGGCGCCGAGGTTGTTTTATGGGGAAAGAGCGCGTCTGGTGCGGTCTTGCCCGTGGATGAGGTGGCGCATGCCAGCGGCACCATCGCGTACGAATTGCTTTGCGCTTTGGCGCCTCGCGTGCCTGTCCAATTGGACGCCAGTCAGGATTCAATCTAATGTCGATGTCCCCTTTGAAGTTCTTATCTTTGGCTTGGTTCACGCCCGTGATGGGTTTGGCGGGCTTGTCGTTGGCGTGGGCGCGCGCGGCCTCTCTGATGGGTTCTGCCGCGGAGGTGTTATCGGCCGCCTTGGCTGTGCTGGCCTTCGCCGTTTTTCTGGTGCTCATGGTTTTGCAATTGCGACGTGCGGTGCAATTTCCACAGGCGGTTGCTGAAGACTTAAATCACCCCGTACGCCATGCCTTTGTGGCAACGATTCCCGTTGGCTTGCTGTTACTCATCGCCTGCGGCGTCCGATGGTTTGGGCCTCAATCGTGGCTCTCCATACTTTGGTTTGGGGTGGCATCGGCGCAGTTGTGGGTCACGTGGTGGGTGTTATCCAAATGGTTGAAACCGGGCGCCAGCGACGCGAATGGCGTCACAACGCCCATGTGGGCCGGTATCACCCCCGTGCTGTTTGTGCCGGTGGTGGGTAACGTTGTCGCGCCGCTCGCAGGCATTGCATTGGGGCACACCGCTTGGTCGGTGATGCAGGCCAGCATCGGCTTGTTCTTTTGGCCTTTGGTGCTGTTGCTCGTGTTGGCGCGCCGCGCTGCGCACAGCGTATTGCCAGACCGGCTGCTGCCCACTTGGTTTATTTCCGTGGCGCCACCGTCTGTTTTGGGCGTTGTGGCCCATCAGCTTCAAGCGCCCGTATGGGTGATGCAGATGGCATGGGCGATGGCGTTTTTCTCGTTGCTCTGGGTTGCGCCGGTGTTGGTGCGGGCGTGGCGTGCCGGTTTCCATATGGGCTTTTGGGCTTTGTCATTTCCGCTGGCGGCGTTGGCGAGTCTGACCCTGGCGCTCGGGGATCGCATGGCGGCACCCGAATTGGTTGATCCCAGCTTTTTCATACAGCGTTTATCGGTGCCGGTTTTAGCCATGGTGAGCGGGGTCATTTTCATGTTGTGTCTCATGACCCTGCGCGGTATCCGCAGTGGCACGTTGTTGGTTGCAGAGCCGGTACCTGTGCCCGTCAAACCGGCTTAACAGACCCTCAGGGTTGCCAAACGTCGCGCAGGGCGGCGTGTGCCGCCTGAATAGCGGGCTCATCTGCTCGCGACTTGAGATAGATAAAGCTCAGCTCGCAGTCAAGGCTCACGGCATCAGCAATCACCAACCCGCTCGCCTGGGCCTCGTGGAT
This sequence comes from Burkholderiaceae bacterium, assembly GCA_023260315.1. Lineage (GTDB taxonomy): Bacteria > Pseudomonadota > Gammaproteobacteria > Burkholderiales > Burkholderiaceae_C > RS62. The sequence continues at coordinate 1,165 of JALQVQ010000274.1, read as the reverse complement.
GGCGATTGATTCACGCGCCAGCGATAAGCCCACCCCCGATCGAACGAGGTCAACCATGGACGACTCTTGGTCGACCAGTGCGGCACGCTCAAGCTGCAAGCCGAGCGGTTGGGTGATGCTGTTGAGCAATCGGTGGTGTGCCGATTCGGGTGGCGTGATGATCCACGGCAGGCGCGCCAAGCCGGCCCAGTCTTGTCCGATGACGCGGGGTCCCCAACCCGCCGGGGCGAGCACACGGTAGCGGAATCGGCTCAGCGTTTCACAATGCCACCGTGGTTCTTTTGCGCTTCCGTCGATGGCGTTGGGGTCGCCTAAAAAGTAAGCGACATCCAGCTCACCATTGGATAACAGCGTGCGAACCTGGCCACTGATGCCATGGCGCATCACGGTTTGTACCTTCGGTGCACGGCTGACAAGTGCTTTTAAAAAGGCACCCAAGCGCGTGAATTCGGGGTCCAAAATGGTGCCAATGGCCAGCTGACCCCGCAGCTCGGTGTGCAAGCGTTGCGCGTGTTGGGTGAAGGCCGCCATGGCGGCGACCACCCGCTCTGCCCACGGTAACATCGCGACGCCATCGGCGCTCAGTCGCATGCCCTGTGGTTCGCGCTCGAACAGTGTCATGCCCAACTCCGTCTGCAATTGTTTAATTTGCAGGCTCACGGCGGGTTGACTCAAGTGGACTTGTTCGCCCGCACGAGACAGGCTTCCCGTTCGAGCGACGGCGATGAAGATGCGCAGGCGTTGGATGTCCATGCCCAATGATATTTGAAATTCTGATATCAGACTTCTGATTTTTCAACTGGGCATCACGCAATGACAGACGTAAAATTGTCCCAAAGCCTGCAGACAGCGGTTTCTCAGACATCCAACACTAACTTTAGCCATGAGCAATTCAAATATCACCACCATCCCTCACGTCATCAACGGCATGGCCACAACCGGCACCTCCACTCGGCGCCAGAATGTGACCAATCCAGCAACCGGCGCTGTGACGGGCTCAGTTTGCTTAGCCAACAGTGCAGACGTGGATGCGGCGGTTGCAGCGGCCAAAGCCGCTTTCCCCGCGTGGTCCAACACGCCGCCCTTGCGTCGCGCACGGGTGATGTTTAAATTTTTGGAGCTCTTGAATCAACGCCGCGATGATTTGGCCCGCATCATCACTGCC
>JALQVQ010000267.1 GCA_023260315.1 Burkholderiaceae bacterium | reverse complement strand
GCCATAGCCTGGCACGATGACCACGCTCTCGGCGTTGCCCATGATGAATGCGGCGTCATCTGCGCTGCCGCTCTTCACGGGGCGCTGCTCCGCGCTGGCGCCGCCACCATCACCTGCCTCGCCACCGAAACCGCCCAAAATCACGCTGATGAACGAGCGGTTCATCGCCTTACACATGATGTAGCTCAGGATGGCACCACTCGAACCCACCAGTGAGCCGGCGATGATCAGCATGCTGTTGTTCAATGAGAAACCAATGCCAGCCGCCGCCCAGCCCGAGTAACTGTTGAGCATCGACACCACTACGGGCATGTCTGCGCCGCCGATCGGGATGATCAGCAACACGCCCAAAATAAAGCCCAACAGCGTCACAAGTGCGAAGTCGGTTGCGCTCTCGGTGGCCCAGAAACCGAAGCAAAAGAAAAGCGCCAACAAGCCCAGTGCGGCATTCAATTGGTGTTGACCTTTGAAGGTCACCGGCGAGCCTTGGAATAAGCGGAATTTGTACTTGCCCGACAGCTTGCCAAACGCAATCACGGAGCCAGAGAACGTGATGGCGCCAATGAACGAGCCCAGAGCCAACTCAATGCGGTTGCCGCCAGGAATCGGCAGGCCTGCCGCAGCGATGCCAAAAGCTGCTGGCTCAAGGGCCGCCGCCGCCGCGATACATACCGCAGCCAGACCAATCATGCTGTGCATGAAGGCAACCAACTCTGGCATCTTGGTCATCTCAACGCGTTTCGCCATGAGAGTGCCAGCGGCGCCGCCGACAACCAATGCAACAAAAACGTAACCCAAGCCAACCAGCGAGCCGCCAGACAACTCATAAATCAACGCAGCGGTCGTGCCCACAGCAATGGTCATACCGACCATACCGAAGACGTTGCCGCGAATCGACGTGGTGGGGTGCGACAAGCCCTTTAAGGCTTGAATAAAGCAAACACTGGCTACCAAATACAGGAGCGTCACAACGTTCATGCTCATGCTTGTTCTCCTGATTTCGCGGGGCGCTCTTTCTTTTTAAACATTTCAAGCATCCGGCGGGTGACCATGAACCCGCCAAACACGTTGACCGCAGCCAGCGCAACGGCGACCACGCCCAATGTTTTACCCAAACCCGTCTCGGTTTGGGCAGCGGCCAGCATGGCGCCAACAATAACGATGGCGGAAACCGCGTTGGTCACGGCCATCAGCGGCGTGTGAAGCGCGGGCGTGACGGTCCAAACGACGTGATAACCGACGTAGATAGCCAACACAAAAATAATGAGGTTGGTAATGGTTGGGTCAATGAGTTCCATGGGGTCCTACTGATCTCTGAGTTGATGTGAATGGGGCTTCAAGCGCGCAGCACTTGGCCGTCACGGGTCACCAGGCAAGCGGCGACGATGTCATCTTCCATGTCAATATGAAAGCCTTTTTCTTTGTCGACGACCAGCTTCATGAAGTCAAGGACGTTGCGGGCGTAAAGCGCAGAGGCGTCGGCCCCGACCATCGCTGCCAAGTTCGTGTGTCCCACGATCCGAACGCCGTTCGGCGTCGTCACAACTCGGTCTGCTTGCGTGAGCGGGCAGTTACCGCCAGCGGCGCCATGCGGACCAACGGCGCCACGACCAGCGGCAATGTCAACAATGACTGCCCCTGGTTTCATGCTGGCAACCATCTCCTCGGAAATCAACTCGGGCGCTGGGCGACCTGGAATCAAAGCCGTACTGATCACCACGTCAGCCAACGCAATGCGCTTAGCGACCTCCACGCGCTGACGCGTCAACCAACTTGCAGGCATGGGTTTGGCGTAGCCACCCACACCTTCAGCCGCCTCACGCTCTTCAGCTGTTTCAAAGGGCACATCGATGAACTTGCCGCCCAGCGATTCAATTTGCTCTTTCACGCTGGGGCGAACATCGCTTGCTTCGATGACGGCGCCCAGGCGCTTGGCGGTCGCGATCGCTTGCAAGCCCGCAACACCCACACCCAAAATCACCACGCGCGCCGCCTTGACGGTACCGGCCGCCGTCATCAGCATGGGGAAAAAGCGCTGGTACTCGTTGGCAGCCAGCAGCACCGCTTTGTAACCAGCGATGTTGGCCTGCGACGACAAAACGTCCATGCTCTGCGCGCGTGTTGTTCGGGGAGCGGCCTCGAGCGCAAAGCCTGTCAGGCCGGCCTGCGCGAGACGCGCCAAGCCGTCGGCATCAAAAGGGTTCAACATGCCGATGACGGTGGCGCCCTTCGTCATCTTGGCGACTTGCGCCGCATCAGGCGTTCGGACGACCAGTACAAGCTCGCAGCCCAATGCACCATCGGCATCCACGATGGCCGCACCCACCGCCGTGTAAGCGCTGTCGGGACAACTCGCAGCGATACCCGCACCCGACTGAACGCAAACGGTGTGACCTTGCGCAACCAACTTTTTAACCGTTTCGGGTGTTGCCGCAACCCGGGTCTCGCCGGCTTGTGTTTCGGCAGCGACGCCAATCTTCATGTTGAATTCTCCATTGGACAGAGGAACAGGGGCCCAAATATAAGCAAGCGCTAAATCTACAAACCGCTCGGGTTTGGCGAGCCAAAGTGGCCCTATTGTAAAGAAGTTGGCCTCTAAAGGCGTGATAATCGGCGGATGTCACGTCAACGTTGGAAACCCAGTGCGACCGTTGCGGCCATCATGGCCCGCGAGGATGGCCGATACCTGCTCGTCGAAGAACACACGCCAGAGGGGGTCAGACTGAATAATCCGGCTGGGCACCTTGATCCGGGCGAAAGCCCCGAGGACGGCTGTGCGAGAGAGGCCCTTGAGGAGACGGCACACACCTTCACGCCAACAGCGTTGGTGGGTATTTACTTGGCCCGATTCCAACGTCCCCGACACAACGCCAAGGACGAAGACGTGACGTATTTGCGCTTCGCTTACACCGGCGATGTGGGCGCTCTTGACCCAACACGCAAGCTCGACCGCGGCATCATCCGCGCCGTTTGGATGAGCCCCGATGAGATCCGTGACTCGCAACACCTGCACAGAAGTCCGCTTGTCTGGCAAAGCATTCAAGACCACCTGGCTGGTAAACGCTATGACATGGGTTTGGTTTTTACCCACCCCTCTGTCTGGACGATGACCGCCCCATGACCATCGACACCGTTGCACTGCTCGCTGTTGCCGCATTCAGCGCCGGCGTCTTGAACGCCATTGCCGGAGGCGGGAGCTTTCTAACGTTTCCTGCGTTGGTATTCGCAGGCGTTCCGCCGATCTCACCTTCACCGCATCCGACCGGACGTTGTTGCACATGAAGGACGTGACCTTCGCGTGCGTGTCCCGCGCTCCGTACGCCAGCATCGCCCGGTACCGGGACCGCCATGGCTGGACGTTCCCGTGGTATTCGACCCG
>JALQVQ010000231.1 GCA_023260315.1 Burkholderiaceae bacterium | reverse complement strand
ACGCTTGCGCGGCGCATCCTGAGCGTCGCCGTCGCTTGAAGGCAATGGCTCAGCTTCATCGGTTGCATCATCTGCACCGGGTGCCGCGCTCGCCTTAACAACGCGCTTTCGTGGTACGCCCTTTTGTGACCGCATCGCTTCAAGAATATCATTTCGGACATCCTCATCTGCGAGACTGAAAGTCTCCCACCAAGTAGCGAGTTCGCTATCCACCTCGCCGACGTTGGCTCGCAGCCGCAGAAAATCGAAACCTGCACGGAACCGAGGTTGTGAAACCAAACTCAGCGCACTGGCCGGCGTGCGCTTTTCAAAGCGCGGCTGCATGGTCCATATCTCACGCATGTCAGCCCCTAATTTGCCGCGGCCAGAGACATCGCCAATACGCGACTCGAACACCTCATCCACCGCCTCTTGCAGCGCTGGAAAACTGCTGGCACGAGGGCCCTTTTGACGGGCCAACCGCTTGGACCAACCCACACGAACGTCTGACCAAAGAATGCAAGCTAGTAAAAAGCTCGGCGCGACCGGTTTGTCCTCGTTGACACGGCGATCGGTATCAGCCAGCGCTTGGTGCACGAAGGGGTCTGACGCCCGAGCCACTGCAAGATCAAGCAACGGATAAATACCAGTCGCCAGATTCAGTGCCTGTAAGGATTCGATGGTTGCCAACGCATGCCCGGTTTGCAGCAGCTTCAGCATTTCATCGAATAGGCGACTTTGCGGGACATCGGCGAGCAAGCGCGCACTTGCCACCAGTGGCTCACGCGTTGCACGCTCCATGGTGAAGCCCAGATGCGACAGCTTCGCCATGAACCTCACGGCACGGATGATGCGCACCGGGTCTTCACGGTAACGGACTGCAGGTTCACCAATCATGCGCATGACACGCTTCTTGGCGTCTCGAATGCCGTTGTGATAATCCACGACCACCTGCGTGGTTGGGTCGTAATACATGGCGTTGATGGAGAAATCGCGCCGTGCAGCATCCTCTTCCATTGGCCCCCAAACGTTGTCTCGCAACACACGGCCCGACGCATCAACAGCGTGGCTGGAATTTGCCAATTGCTGTTTGCTGGTCTTCTCGTTACCCGACACTTGTTTGGCATCTGCGCTGTCAAGGTAGGCCCGGAACGTGGAGACCTCGATCACCTCGTTCGCCCGACCGCGGCCATAAATGACGTGCACGATACGGAATCGGCGACCAATGATGAAAGCGCGCCGAAACAGCCGCTTCACCTGCTCTGGGGTTGCGTCGGTTGCGACATCAAAGTCTTTTGGCTTGACGCCACACAGCAAGTCACGAACGGCACCGCCAACGATATAGGCATCGAACCCCGCGTCTTGCAACGTCTCGACCACATCGAGCGCGCGTTCATCCACGAGGCTTCGATCAATTTTGTGAACCTTGAAGGGCACGTCCTCGCGATACCCAAAGCGACGCTCCGCTGGCGCCTTACTGCCACCCAGCAACTTGTTTATCAGTTTCTTAATCATTAAATAATTCCAGAACAGGCCAGCCACGCGTCTGCGCGATGGCCCGTAAATTCGGGTCCGGGTTGGTTGCCACCGGATGCGTGACCCGCTCCATCAACGGTAAGTCGTTAATCGAGTCGGTGTAAAAAGCGCTGCGAGATACATCGCCCCACGTCAACTTGCGTTCACCCAACCATTGTTCCACACGGGTCACCTTCCCCTCGCGAAAGGATGGAACGCCATGGATATCGCCGTTCGGGATACCGTTTGCATCCAAAACCAGATCCACGGCAATCAAATGCTCGATGCCGAAGGCTTTCGCAATGGGTGCGGTCACAAATGAATTGGTCGCGGTGACCAAAATCAAGGTGTCACCCGCCGCCTTGTGCTTATCAATCAGTGCCAGCGCAGAGGGGCGTATCGCGGGGGTGATCACGCTCGCCATGAATGCCGCATGGGCGGCAGCAGCCTGCGTGGCGACATCACCTCTCAAATCGCGCAAAGCCTGCGTGGCGAAACGCACGTATGCATGAATATCGAGGGTCCCCGACTTGTACTGCTCGTAAAAAGCGGTGTTTGCTTGCGCAAACGTCTCTGGGTCACGCCACCCAATTTTCACCGAGAACTGACCCCAAGCGTGGTCTGAATCG
>JALQVQ010000198.1 GCA_023260315.1 Burkholderiaceae bacterium | reverse complement strand
AGCAGTGGCAGGTGACGCGAGTGGACGGCAGTCATACCATCGTGGTGCAGCCTGACCGCATCGAGTCCGAGTCGGGTGTGATTGGGCGAGTCGGTGCCTATATTGGTGAGGCGCCGGTGACGTTTGAGCAGCGTTTTGGATTGATCGATGGCCTGGTCCGCGGTGCATCGAAAGCATGGGACATTACGGTCTTGTCGGTTAAGACCATTGGTCAATTGCTAATGGGGGATGCTTCGGTGAAGCAACTCAGCGGTCCGATCGCGATTGCCGGGGCGGCTGGGCAAACCGCTAGCCTGGGAATCGCCCCCTATTTGTCGTTTTTAGGGCTCTTAAGCGTGAGCTTGGCAGTATTAAACTTACTACCTATTCCTGTGCTCGATGGTGGACACCTGATGTATTATCTTTGGGAGTTTATTTCGGGGAAAGCCGTCACAGATGCTTGGGCTGCGAGGCTTCAGCGTACGGGGGTATTTGCCCTGCTTGCCTTAATGGCCGTTGCTTTTACCAACGATATCGCCCGTTTGTTGGGCTAGAAAAAATTAAATGAGCGCTGCAATTTACCGTGGTATTTATCGTCAGCTTTTGTCTGGTGTTTTACTGGCCTGCTTGGCTGTGAGCAACGCTTGGGCGGTCGAACCCTTCAAGATTGCTGATATCCGGATTGAAGGTTTGCAACGCGTTGAGGCTGGGACCGTTTTCGCATCGCTGCCGTTCCAAGTCGGTGAAACTTACTCGGACGATAAAGGTAGCTTGGCAATCCGAGCGCTGTTTGGATTGTCGCTGTTTAAAGATGTCCGAATCGAGATCGATAAGGGCGTCGTCGTGGTCGTGGTTCAAGAGCGCCCCTCGGTCGCCGATATTAATTTCACTGGCCTCAAAGAATTCAAGCCGGATGTTTTGACGCGCGTCCTCAAAGACATCGGTTTGGGGGAGGGCCGCCCGTACGACAAAGCGATCGAGGATCGAGCCATTCAAATCATCAAAAGTCAGTATGGCACGCGCGGCATGTACGGCGTAGAAGTTGTGACCACGGCTACGCCTTTGCCTCGTAACCGGGTTAATTTGAACTTCAATGTGATGGAGGGAAGTGTCGCGACCATCAAGGATCTTCGAATCGTCGGTAATGCGGCATTCGCGGAAGAAGATCTCCTCGACCTGTTGAAACTTGACACAGGTAACTGGATGAGCTGGTACACCAAGTCAGATCGGTACGATAAAAACAAGCTCAATGCCGATCTCGAGACCCTGCGCTCGCACTATCTTTCTCGCGGCTACCTTGATTTCAAGGTTGACTCCACCCAAGTAGCGATTTCAGCGGATAAGCAATCCATTGAGATTGCCGCCGATTCGCTGGTTCAGATTGATGAGCAGCAGATGAAGGCAGAGCGTCTGGAGTTCCTGAACACCTACGCCAACTTCTTGCGTCAGGCCATGCCGGTGGGTCAGGCAAATCCTGAAGCCATCCCGATGATGATTGAACTGCTCAAGTACGGCGTCGGTGCGTTCAAGCAGGCCCGTGCCATTGAGGGTGCGCTGGATCAGGCGCTCGACCAAATGAAGCAGGGTGCAGGCCAGCAGCGTCCCAGCCCAGAAGCCCAGAAGGCGCA
>JALQVQ010000174.1 GCA_023260315.1 Burkholderiaceae bacterium | reverse complement strand
ATACTACAAAGCCAATTTTACATGATCTAAGCTATTGATTTATATAGATAAATCGGTATTGCAACACGTCTTCACACAGCAGGGGTCACAGGTTCGAATCCTGTACCACCCACCATGCACCAATAGGGGGCGCTGCGCTGGCGCAAATACCCGTTACGGTACTCAAGGGTGGAATTCACGCACGCCATGCGGGCAGTTGCCAGTTGCGCCAAAGAGCCAGTGCGCGAAGGCCGACGGTGACAATCAGACACCCCAGCAAGGCTAACCAGCCTGGGGAGTCCGCGGACCAAAGAGCCACATAAGTCCAACCACCGGCAAAAGAACAAACTGCATAAGGACGGTGGTCCTTGAAGGCTTTGGGAATCTCGTTACACACCATGTCCCGGAGCACACCACCGAAAACGCCTGTGACCAGACCCATCATTACGGCAACGACTGGCGGCATCTGGGACTGCAAAGCTTGGTGAACACCTGTGGCAGTAAACAGTCCTAGACCAAGCGCATCGGGCCAGAGTATTGTTTTTTCAGTGATCTCAAAATGCCGCTGGCGCATGAATAACATGGCCAAAACACATAGGGCCAGAACACCCCAAAGAACTTCGGTGTGAAGTACCCAAAAAAACGGCCGCTTATCGATTAGTAAGTCGCGTAAAGTGCCGCCACCAAACGCTGCCAAGAACGCGACCACGCAAACGCCTACCGCATCAAGCTTTTTGCGCGCTGCCTCCATCAGCCCAGATAAAGCAAAAGCGGCGGTGGCTAACAGCTCGACCAGAAGGCGTAGGGTGTCTCCCCATGATTGAAGTGAATACATGTTTGGATTATGTTGCTTTTACAAAGTTGATACGGCCTTAGTTGTGGCCAAAATCTATAAACTTATTTGTCATCCGATTTTTTTTCGCGTGTGCGTGTCGCAGTCTTCGCTCTCGCCGTGCTTTTAGACAAAACTGCCGATTCCTGTGGCCTTGATTTCGGAATGTTGTTCGTCTCAAAGTCGAGCCAAGCGGGGTTCAATGAATACATCTCTCCGATAAGCTCCTTGATCGCATCGATGTACCAAGAGTCATCGTTTACACGGTGGCTAAGAATCACTGGCGAAGTAGCTCGTTCGTCATCAATCAAGCGATACACCAGATCAGATCGCAAGCGCGCGGCTGCGGGAATGATGCAAACCCCCATCTCGCACGCGACCAATCCCAAAGCCGCTTGAAGTTCGCGCACTTCATGGACCTCTGAGAGTCTTATATTTTGGTCGTTTAGGAGGCTCAGTACGTGATCGGCATAACTGGGGCGTGGTTCTTTGGGGAAAACGATCAACCGTTCCTGAGCAATTTCTTTGAGGGAAATGCGGCCTTTGTTAGCTGCAAGTGGCGAGCTCGGTGGTAATGCCAAGAGCAGCCGCTCTTCACGCAAAACAGTGCGTGCTACTGTCGCGTCACGCGCACGCACACGGCCAAATCCAACATCAATCCGGCCGGATTTAAGCTCTGTCATTTGCTGCACAGACCCCATGTCGACCAGGTGCACATCCGTATCGGGGTAGCGCTGTCGGAAAGTTCTGACCAACATCGGCAATCCGCCATAAAGGGTGGACGGTACATAGGCAATTGAAATTGATTTTCGTTGCCCACCTTCGGTCTGCCGCACGCTGCTCTTCATTTGATCGACTTTTTGAAGCACTTGCAGTGACTGTTCGTAAAACAGCCGTCCAGGATCGGTCAGCCTCAGTGGGCGGCTGTTGCGCTGAATCAGCTGAACCCCTAATTCATCTTCAAGCTGTTGAATCTGTCGGCTTAAAGGTGGTTGGGCGATGTGCATTTGCTCTGCCGCTCGAGTGAAGTTTCGCGTGGTGGCAACCGCTACGAAATAGCGCAACTGACGAAGGTCCATACAAATTAATTTTCCGGATTTGTGAGTTGATAAGTGATTGATTTATATCAGATAAATGGACAACTATGCTTAAAAGGTATTGAAGAAGATGAATTCGGTGTTGGATCAAAAACGGTCTATGTCTTTCAATACGGGCCATGCAAAACACAACGCTTTCATCGCCACAGGCATGCACACCAGCTGGTGCAGTGACCATTGTCAAAGTCGAGACCATATTGGTGGACCTGCCCACCATTCGCCCACACAAACTGTCAATGGCCGTGATGAATGGCCAGACCCTGATGTTGGTTCGCGTGCAGTGTTCCGATGGCACGGTTGGCGTCGGAGAGGGCACCACCATCGGTGGACTTGCTTACGGTGCTGAGTCCCCCGAGGGCATGAAGCTGGCAGTTGATACCTATTTCGCACCTTTAATGCTAGGTGCATCTGCGAACCGAGTCTCTGCTTTGATGGCTCGGCTTAACAATTGCATCCGTGAAAACCGATTTGCAAAATGTGCTGTTGAGACCGCATTGTTTGATGCCTTAGGCAAACGTGTCGGCCTGCCAGTTTCAGAGTTATTGGGTGGCCGCGCACACGATCGATTGCCCGTAGCTTGGACTCTTGCTTCTGGCGATACGGCACGCGACATTGCTGAAGCGCAGCAGATGTTATCGATTGGGCGTCATCAGATTTTCAAACTCAAAATTGGTCGCAAGCCAGTGCGGGACGATGTCGCTCACGTCACTGAAATCAAAAAAGCGCTCGGTAATAAAGCGTCAGTGCGGGTAGACGTCAATATGGCGTGGTCTGAATTAGACGCCCGCTATGGACTGCCTGCGTTAGCTGATGCTGGCTGTGAGTTGGCTGAGCAGCCCGTTGCGCACGCTGACGCCATGGCACGCATCAGGGGCCGTTATCCCATCGCCATCATGGCGGATGAGTCTTTGATGGGGCCAGTCTCCGCATTTCAGTTAGCCCAGTCTGGTGCTGCCGATGTATTTGCCATCAAGACCGAACAGTCAGGCGGACTGCAGGCGGCCCAGCAGGTCGCAGGCATTGCCGACGCAGCCCAAATCGCACTGTACGGCGGGACCATGTTGGAAGGAGCTGTGGGCTCCATCGCTTCGGCGCACGTTTTTTCAACATTCCAGGACTTGCGCTGGGGTACCGAGTTGTTCGGCCCCTTGCTCTTGACGGAAGAAATACTGACGCATCCGTTGGTATACCAGGACTATCACCTCGAGCTACCAACCGGACCGGGTCTGGGTATCTCGCTGGATGAAGACCGTGTTCAGTTTTTCCGGCGTGACCGAAACAGCATCAGTGTCAGTGTCAGTAAGGCAGAAGCAACTGTCATTTAAGTTAATCAACCCCGTTTCAGCAACTTGATCTAGGAGAACATCATGAGCGTATCTATTTTCAACACAAAAGAAGTTCAGGAATTTTTGAACTTAGCCAGCGGTTTGACCCAATCAGCCGGCAATGACCGCACCAAGGCTATTGTTCATCGTCTGTTGTCTGACCTGTTCAAAGCGATTGATGACTTGAACATCACATCCGACGAATATTGGGCAGGCGTCGCTTACGTCAATCAACTCGGTGCGCGAAGCGAGGCTGGCTTGTTGTCGCCGGGTTTGGGTTTGGACCGCTTTTTGGACATGCGGATGGATGCAGAGGACGAAGCACTGGGTATTGCCAATCCCACCCCTCGCACCATTGAAGGTCCTCTGTATGTCGCAGGTGCACCCGAAGCCAATGGTTTCGCGCGATTGGATGATGGCAAAGATACAGCTGGCCACACGCTCATCATGCACGGTACTGTGCGCGGCGCCGACGGCAAGCCCTTGCCCAACGCTAAGGTCGAGGTCTGGCACGCCAACACCAAGGGTTTTTATTCGCATTTCGACCCCACGGGCGAGCAGCAAGCCTTTAACATGCGCCGCACAATCATCACGGATGCGCAAGGTGGCTACAAGTTCCAGAGCATCGTACCTGTTGGCTATGGCTGCCCACCTGACGGCCCAACTCAAGCCCTGTTGAACCAACTGGGCCGCCACGGCAACCGCCCTGCGCACATCCACTTCTTTGTGAGCGCTCCTGGCCACCGCAAGCTGACGACGCAAATCAACATTGATGGTGATCCGTTGGTCAACGACGATTTCGCCTACGCGACTCGCGATGGTTTGGTGCCTCCTCTGGTTGAGCGCACCGACGACGCCAGCATTAAGGCCAATGGTTTGAATGGTCCGTTTGCTGAGATCACTTTCGACATCACCCTCAGCGCCCTGGTTAACGGTGTGGACAACCAATTGGTGGACCGCCCCCGTCTGGCCGCTTAAAGGACAGCGCCTTCATTAAAAAAGGACATGGCAATGACCACAAGCACCAATGCTTCCACTTACGACCACGTCGAAAAGTTGCTCGACTCCGCCCTACAGGACGATCAAGCCAACGGCGTGTTTCGCTGCCGACGCGACATCTTTACCGACCCTGCGTTGTTTGAGTTGGAGATGAAGCATATCTTTGAGGGTAACTGGGTCTATTTGGCACACGAAAGCCAAATTCCAGAAATCAATGATTACTTTACAACCACCATTGGTCGTCAGCCCATTGTGATCACACGCAGCAAAGAGGGCGTACTCAACGCCGTCATCAATGCTTGTGCGCATCGTGGTGCCATGCTCTGTCGTAAAAAACATGGCAATAAAGGTAGCTTTACCTGCCCATTTCATGGCTGGACCTTTGGCAACACGGGCAAGCTCCTGAAAGTCAAAGACGAGAAGGCGACCGAATACCCGGTCCAGTTCAACAAAGAAGGCTCGCACGACCTCAAGAAAGTCGCTCGTTTTGAGAGCTACAAAGGGTTCCTTTTTGGCAGTCTGAATGCCGATGTCCAGCCGCTGCAGGACTTCTTGGGTGAAACCAAGGTCATCATCGACCAAATTGTTGACCAAGCACCCAACGGCCTTGAAGTGCTCCGTGGCAATTCGAGCTACACCTATGACGGTAATTGGAAGTTGCAGATGGAAAACGGCAGTGACGGCTACCACGTCAGCTCAGTTCACTGGAACTATGCCGCCACGATGGGGCGCCGCAAAGATGGCGGAACCAAAGCCGTTGATGCCAATGGTTGGAGCAAGAGCCTTGGTGGGGTCTACGGCTATGAAAATGGTCACATTCTTTTGTGGACCCAAACCATGAACCCCGAGGTTCGTCCTGTTTTCAAACAGCGCGAAGAAATCAAGTCCCGCTTGGGTGAAGCCACAGCGGACCTCATCGTGGGACAGACACGCAACTTGTGTCTGTATCCCAACGTGTATTTGATGGACCAGTTTTCTACACAAATTCGGGTGACCCGTCCCATCAGTGTAGACAAAACGGAGGTCACTATTTATTGCTTTGCGCCCAAAGGTGAAAGCCCCGAAGACCGCGCTTTGCGCATCCGCCAATATGAGGATTTTTTCAATGTGTCCGGTATGGGAACCGCCGACGATTTGGAGGAGTTTCGGTCATGCCAAGAAGGTTATGCCGGTAAGGCCGCACCTTGGAATGACCTCAGTCGTGGTGCACCACTCTGGATTCAAGGGCCTGATGAGAACGCCAAAGCTATGGGCATGAATCCGCTCATCAGCGGTGGCCGTAGCGATGACGAAGGCCTCTTTGTGTGCCAGCACGATTATTGGGCCAAAACCCTGGTCAAGGCCGTGCAGGCAGAGCGCGAAGGAGACAAAAAATGAGCGCCCAATACGACGCCATCTGCGCATTTATTTACCGCGAAGCACGCTTTCTCGATGATAGAAATTGGGACGAGTGGCTGGAGCTTTATGCCCCCGAGGCCGAGTACTGGATGCCATCGTGGGACGATAACGACGAGCTGACGGATGACCCTCAAACCCAGATTTCGCTAATTTATTACCCCAACCGCAATGGTCTGGAGGATCGTGTTTTCCGTATCAAAACTGAGCGCTCTAGCGCATCGATGCCGGAGCCGCGTACCAACCATATGGTAAGCAATATTGAGGTGCTGTCTGAGCAGGGTGATTCGGTGGATATTCGCTACAACTTCCACACATTGAGCCACCGCTATAAAGAAACTAACCACTTCTTTGGCACTTGCTTTTTGACAATGCGTGCGCACGCCGATGTCGGCTTTCGCATTACGCGCAAAAAGATCATCTTGAAAGATGACTATATCAGCCAGGTCATTGACATTTACCACATTTGAAGTCGAGGAAGACAGAGATGACCAGCTACCGTATTGCACTGAACTTCGAAGACGGGGTCACCCGTTTTATTGACTGCGGTGCCAATGAAAAAGTACTCGACAGCGCTTTCAGACAGCGCATCAATCTCCCTATGGATTGTTCCGACGGTGTATGCGGCACTTGCAAGTGCCGCGCCGAAAGCGGCAGCTATGACATGGGGGACGACTACATTGAAGATGCCCTCACGCAGGAAGAAGCCAACAGTGGCTTGGTTTTAACTTGCCAGATGGTGCCAAGCTCAGACTGCGTGATTTCGGTTCCAGTGCCCTCTACGGCATGCAAGACCGGTACTTCGCAGTTCTCAGCCACGATCAACAATATCCTGCAATTCGGTGATGCTGCTTATGAGTTGGTGCTGGACAGTGCGCTGAATGCGCCTAGCTTTTTACCTGGTCAGTACGTCAATATTGGGGTTCCCGGTAGCGATCAGCATCGGTCTTATTCGTTCAGTTCGGCACCAGACAGTTCTTGCATGCGTTTTTTAATCAAGCAAGTCCCTGGTGGATTGATGAGCACTTGGCTAAGCACGGCTCAATCCGCACAAACCGTTCAGATCACAGGACCTTTGGGAAGCTTTTACCTTCGTCCTGTAACCCGACCATTACTCCTGTTGGCGGGGGGCACGGGCTTGGCACCTTTTCTGTCAATGCTTGAGGTACTCGCGCACCAATCCCGCACGCAACCCATTCATCTGATTTACGGTGTAACCCGTGACCAAGACTTGGTATTGGTGGACCGTCTCGAAGATTATGCAGCCCGTATTTCTGGCTTCACTTTCACCACCTGTGTAGCAGATCCACAGACAGCGCATGAGCGACAAGGTTATGTGACGCAGCACATGCCTCAAGAGGCTCTTCATGACGGCAATGTGGATGTTTACCTTTGCGGTCCACCGCCCATGGTAGATGCTGTGCAAAAGCACTTTACGCAAGCGGGCATCAAGCCCACGCAGTTTTATTACGAAAAATTTGCGTCTGCCACTGCGCCTGCAGTGACAAGTGTTTCCTCGGAGAAAGCGACATGAGCGATCTGTTCAAAGGCCAGGTTATGTTGATCACTGGGGCTGCTCAGGGTATCGGTGAACGCGTGGCTGAGCTCGCCGCTGCGCAGGGCGCTCGATTAGCACTCGTTGACCGTTCGCCGCTGGTTCATGATTTGAAACATCGCCTGTCGGCGACCAATGACGTGATCTCCATCGAGGCGGATCTTGAGACATTTGAGGGTGCAGAGCAGGCCGCTTCTAAAACATTTAAGACCTTCAATCGCATTGACATTTTGGTCAACAACGTGGGCGGTACCATTTGGACCAAGCCCTTTGAGCACTACGACCCCAAAGAAATAGAGGCAGAAGTACGCCGTTCATTGTTTCCGACGCTTTGGTGCTGCCGAGCTGTATTGCCCTACATGTTGAAGAAAAAGAAGGGCTCGATTGTCAATGTCTCGTCCATTGCAACACGCAGCGTCAACCGTGTGCCTTACGGTGCAGCGAAGGGCGGGGTCAACGCTCTAACAGCTTGTCTTGCGTTCGAAAACGGTGAGCGTGGTATTCGCATCAATGCAGTAGCGCCTGGAGGTACTGAAGCGCCACCGCGCCGAATTCCCCGAAACACTGCACGTTCGAGCCGTAAAGAAAAGGTTTGGTACCAGGAAATCGTCGATCAGACGGTGTCAAGCACTTTAATGAAGCGCTACGGCACTCTCGATGAGCAGGCAGAGGCCATCCTTTTCTTGGCTTCTGATAAATCCTCTTACATCACTGGTACGGTTTTACCCGTTGGTGGTGGCGATCAGGGTTAATACGTCATGAAAACCTTTGACCTGCCCGTGTCAAACGGCCAAACAGGTATGTCGTTAAATACCGCTCGTGGCCAGTTTCGAGTGGCCATCGATGGTGACTCGGATGCACCGCCACTGGTACTTAGTAATTCGCTTGGAACAACCATGGCAATGTGGGAACCTCAAGTGCAGGCGTTTTCAAAAAACTACCGCGTCATCAGATATGACACACGTGGTCATGGCGGCAGCGTTGTCACCAAGGGTCCATACACGATTAGAGGTTTAGGCTCTGATGTACTGGCTATTTTGGATGCCCTGGAGATATCTTCAACAGCCTTTTGCGGTATTTCCTTGGGAGGCCACACAGGTCTTTGGCTGGGTGCTAATGCAGGTGACCGTTTGCAATCTCTGGTTGTTTGTAACAGTGCTGCCAGTATCGGCACCTTTAAGGCATGGCAAGAACGAGCCGCACTGGTTAGGCATGACGGCAGATTAGGCATGAAAGCTCTAGCCGATTCTGCGCCAGGTCGCTGGTTTACCCCTGCGTTCGTTGGTGCGCAGCAGTTTGAAGTGCGGGCAGTGCAGGCAGTGCTGGAGGAGCTCAACCCCGAGGGCTATGCATCTTGTTGCGAGGCCTTGGCACTTTCAGATCTACGGGGTGACTTGAAAAATGTCAAAGTCCCAACTTTGCTGGTTGCTGGTGCTCTTGATCCAGTCACAACAGTGGCTGATGCTGATGTCATGCAAGGCTCAATAGCTGACGCCCGTACCGTGATTTTGCAGACCTCGCATCTTTCAAATTTAGAAGCGCCACACGTTTTTAACCGCACGATTCTGGACTTCATGTCAGATTCTTACGGCGCCAATAAATGAACCCAAAAGTTAAGTTGAAGAAGTAAATCCTATGCTCTATTTAGTCCACATGATTGTCAACATTCCTGAAACGCTGGCTCCTGAAGTGGCTGCTCGAATCAAGGCCGAAGAAAAGGCTTATTCCCAGGGGTTGCAACAATCTGGCAAGTGGCCGCACCTGTGGCGCGTTGTGGGCGAATATGCCAACTACAGCATATTTGATGTAGCCAGCAACGATGAGTTGCACACCGTTTTATCGAATCTACCGCTTTTCCCCTTCATGAAAATCACTGTAACGCCTCTCGCTAAGCATCCATCTTCCATCGTGTGAGTTCAGTTTTAGGCCATGAATGAGTTACTTATTGTTTTTGAATTCGAGCAATAACGGCTCGACTTTCAACCTGATCCAAGAATAGCAACGAAGACATTGCCGACAAGCTGCGGCTAAGCCCTGAGCAGTGGCTCGCGGGACGGTACTCGCAACAAAGCCATTGCTGTACTCAGGATGCTTGACGAATCAGGCAGGCTTTTTGGACAAATGAAATCGACTCAACTGGAGTTTAGCGAATGATCAATAAAATTTCCGAATCCGTAGAGGCAGCGCTGGCGGGCGTCAATGACGGTGATACGGTGCTGATTGGCGGATTTGGCACGGCTGGTATCCCGAATGAGTTAATCGACGGACTGATTGCTCAGGGCTCTAAAGATCTGGTTGTGGTCAACAACAACGCAGGCAATGCAGAGACGGGTCTGGCTGCGCTGCTCAAAGCTGGCCGTGTGCGAAAAATCATCTGTAGCTTTCCGCGCCAGGCCGACAGTTGGGTATTCGATGACCTATACCGCAGCGGAAAACTTGAACTCGAACTCGTGCCGCAGGGAAACCTTGCCGAACGTATTCGTGCAGCGGGAGCCGGTATCGGCGCATTCTTCTCGCCTACAGGCTATGGCACTGAGCTGGCTAAGGGTAGGGAAACACGTGAAATAAACGGCAAGCGATATGTACTCGAAATGCCGATAAAGGGCGATGTTGCGCTCATCAAAGCCGAGTGCGGCGATCGTTGGGGCAATCTGACTTTCCGCAAGGCGGCGCGCAACTTTGGTCCAGTCATGGCCACTGCCGCGCGCATGACGGTGGCTACGGTGCATGCGATTGCTGATTTAGGCACTTTGGATCCTGAGCACATCGTTACCCCCGGTATTTATGTCAGCAAGATTGTCCGCATTGACCGCGTTGCAACGGCTGCTGGCGGATTCAAAAAGGGAACCTGAATATGAACTACACCAAACGCACGAAAGTCGAAGTCGCGCAGCGCGTCGCGCGTGACATTCACGATGGTGCTTATGTCAACCTCGGTATAGGAATGCCGACACTGGTCGCCAACCATTTACCGCCAGGTATTGAAGTCATTTTGCACAGCGAAAATGGCATTTTGGGCATGGGTCCTGCGCCCGCAGAGGATGACGAAGATTACGATCTTATTAATGCTGGAAAACAACCTGTGACGTTATTGCCGGGAGGCGCGTATTTTCATCATGCCGACAGTTTCGGCATGATGCGCGGTGGTCATCTTGACATCTGTGTATTGGGCGCTTTTCAAGTCAGCGCTACAGGTGATTTGGCAAATTGGCACACCGGCGAGTCTAATGCGATCCCTGCCGTGGGCGGCGCAATGGATTTGGCGATTGGCGCCAAGCAAACGTGGGTGATGATGGATTTGCTCACCAAAAAGGGTGACAGCAAGGTTGTGTCTCAGTGCAGCTACCCACTTACTGGCATTGCTTGTGTGAAGCGAATCTATTCTGAACTCGCCACGCTCGAATGCACGCGCGAAGGCCTGCGCCTGATCGACAAGGTGCAGGGTCTTGAACACGCAGAGCTTGAAAAAATGCTCGGTTTACCCATCGCAATTTGACCCGCACACTTATCACCCTAAAGAACCACGACATGAGCAACCAAGCCTTTATTTGCGACGCCATCCGTACCCCCTTTGGCCGTTACGGCGGCGCACTGTCAAGCGTACGCGCGGACGATCTCGGTGCCATTCCTATCAGGGCATTGATTGCTCGTAACCCGAATGTGGATTGGCAAGCGGTAACGGACGTTATTTACGGTTGCGCCAACCAAGCTGGTGAGGACAACCGCAACGTGGCCCACATGAGCAGCTTGCTGGCCGGTTTACCCATCGAAGTGCCCGGCGCCACCATCAACCGCCTGTGCGGCTCGGGGCTGGACGCTGTTGGTACCGCCGCCCGCGCCATCAAGGCGGGCGAAGCCGGTCTGATCATCGCCGGTGGTGTGGAAAGCATGAGCCGCGCCCCGTTTGTCATGCCCAAGGCCGAAAGCGCCTTCAGCCGCGCCAATGCCGTGTACGACACCACGATTGGCTGGCGCTTTGTGAACAAGCTGATGAAAGCCCAATACGGCGTGGACTCAATGCCCGAGACTGCCGAGAACGTGGCCACCGATTTCAAGATTGAGCGCGAATCGCAAGACCTCATGGCCTACAACAGCCAACTTCGTGCGCTGGCCGCCATCAAGGCCGGGCACCTTGCCCGCGAGATTGTGGGTGTGAGCATCCCCCAGAAAAAGGGCGACGCCATCCTGGTGGACACCGATGAACACCCCCGAGAAACCAGCCTGGAAGCGCTGGCCAAGCTCAAGGGCGTGGTGCGCCCCGATGGCACCGTGACCGCTGGTAATGCCTCGGGTGTGAACGATGGCGCGTGTGCCTTGCTTTTAGCCAATGAAGCGAGCGCTGCCAAAAACGGGTTGATACCGCGCGCTCGCATCGTGGGTATGGCCACCGCGGGCGTTCCACCGCGTGTCATGGGTATGGGCCCCGCGCCCGCTACGGAAAAGGTACTGGCATTGACGGGTCTGAGTCTTGAGCAACTTGATGTGATCGAACTCAACGAAGCCTTTGCGGCGCAAGGCCTTGCTGTTTTGCGACAGCTGGGCCTAGAAGATGGTGATACCCGTGTAAATGCCTGGGGCGGCGCTATTGCATTGGGTCATCCGCTGGGCGCATCTGGCGCGCGCTTGGCCACAACTGCGGTCAATCGTCTCCACGCAACGGGTGGGCGTTATGCTCTGGCGACCATGTGTATTGGAGTTGGGCAGGGCATAGCGATTATTCTGGAACGCGTCTGACAGACAACTCAGTTTAGGAAAAATCTCTCTGGTCACTGTGACCAGTCAGACGAGCCGGTGGCCAAGTTGTCGCGTCGAAGTCGTAATCCTAGGACGCGCAACCTCCGACTTGACGTTTACGGCGGCTTGGCCACCTACACCGCCAGCTGCTCGCGCTGGATACGCATGGCCGGTGCCTCCTGCTGCTGGCTCACCGTGACCAGGTCAAAACGGGCGGTGGCATTCAAGCCACAGGTCACATCCAGGGCCACCAGGTCTGGCACCACACCCTTGGCCATAGGCACAATGACTTCACTGCACCGGGCCAGCTCCACAATGCTCAAGGTCTCGTCACAACTTAAAATCGCCAATGGTTGTTACAGGACTATTTGCATGACTTTGTGCAGATTCAAGACTTCGCCACCCAAATGATGTGGTTTTACAACCATGACCGACCCAACGTGGCCTTGGGTGGATTCACACCAAAGCAGCGACTGGCAATGGCTGCATGGCGTTTCTACTTCTGAGACCTCTACAAAAGGAGAGGATTACCGTTAAACCAAGACACCCATTCCGACGTTGCGATTTCCAGTAACTCTTTGGTATTCCAGGGCGCCCGGCGGTAAATCAACTCAGCTTTGTACAGCCCGTTAGTTGTTTCCGCCAGCGCGTTGTCGTAACTGTCGCCCCGGCTGCCCACCGAAGGCTCGATACCCGCCTCGCTCAATCGCTCGCTGTGCCGGATGGACGCTGGTTGCGAACCCAATCTCTGTGATGAATAAGGCCATCGCTACCTTCAGGTTGCCGGTCGTAAAAAGCCTGTTTCAACGCGTAAAGCATCAGAGCTTTGCTGGCCCGTGAGGATGCGCTAAACTTGCAGCGTCGTTGCAGTGGAGTTGTAGCGGCACTGTTGCAGGCGTTCCCTTCACACGGCAGGGGTCACAGGTTCGAACCCTGTACCACCCGCCATGCACCAATAGGGGGCGCTGCGCTGGCGCAAATACCCGTTACGGTACTCAAGGGTGGAA
>JALQVQ010000183.1 GCA_023260315.1 Burkholderiaceae bacterium | reverse complement strand
CACGCTGTTGCTCGCCGCCCGACAACTGACTGGGCCGGTGCGTCAGCCGCTGGGACAGCCCCAGCGCCGACAACAGGTGTTCGGACCGCTCGGTCGCCGCATCATTTGCCGCGCCATGGATCAACTGCGGCAGCACGACATTCTCGATCGCGTTGAAATCGGGCAGCAAATGGTGGAACTGGTACACAAACCCCAGGTGCGTGTTGCGCCAGCGGCTCTGCTCCCCGCTGCCCATACCGTGCCACGGCATGCCAGACAAAGATGCCTCCCCGGTGGTGGGGGTATCCAAGCCGCCCAGCAAGTGAAGCAATGTGCTCTTACCCGACCCTGATGCGCCCACGATGGCAACCGTTTCGCCCGCGTGAACCTGAAGGTCCACGCCGCTCAACACGGTCACATCCAGTCGCCCTTCCGTGAACCGCTTGGTGAGGCCACGGGCGTCCACCACTGGCCCCGAGGGACGGACTGCATTTGGCTCACTCATAGCGCAATGCCTCCGCTGGGTTAATTTGGCTGGCCCGCCAGCTGGGGTAAATCGTCGCCACGAAAGACAAAATCAGGGCAATCACGGTGATCGGTACGATGTCACCCCACTGCGGATCGCTGGGCATTTGACTGATGAGGTAGATGTCTTGCGGCAAAAAGCGCGCTCCCATCAAATTCTCAATGAATGGCACGATCACATCAATATTGAAGGCCACCAGTAGCCCCAGTCCCAAACCACCCAAAGTGCCCAAAACGCCCACCGTTGCACCCTGCACGACAAAGATACCCATGATGCTCGCAGGCGATGCGCCCAAGGTTCGCAAAATAGCGATGTCTGCCCGCTTATCTGTGACGGTCATCACCAACGTGCTGACCAGGTTGAAGGCGGCCACCGCAACGATCAGCGTGAGGATGATGGCCATCAGTCGCTTCTCGACCTGAACGGCAGCAAACCAATTGCGGTTTTGCCGCGTCCAATCACTGACCCAGTAATGGCTACCCAGCGCTGCTGAGACGGACACCGCGACCTCGCGCGCACGGTTGTAGTCATCCAAACGAAGCCGAATACCGGTCGGGCCGCTCAGGCGAAAGAGGCGCTGAGCGTCGGCAATGTTCAGGTACGCGTAGCCAGCGTCAAACTCGTAGTGACCCGAGTCGAACAGGCCTAACACCACCATTTGCTTCACGCGTGGCACCACGCCCGCCGGTGTCATCTGGCCGCTCGGCACCATGAGGGTCACACGCTCCCCCGCTGTGACGCCCAAACTGCGCGCCAAACTACCGCCCAAAATGATACCGAATTCACCCGCCTTCAAGCGGTCCCGAAGTGCCGGCGACATCGCCTCAACCAAGGGGGTCACCATTGCCTCAGCGGCTGGATCGATCCCACGCAGGACGACGCCGCGCATCGTATCGCCACGGGCGATCAAACCCTGTGCGGCAACAAACGGTGCCGTCGCCTCGACATGGGGCTCGGCCATCAACTGCGCTGAGAGTTTGTCGACATCTGCCAGCCCCTGGTCAACGCCATCAAATACCTCGACGTGCGCCAACACGCTCAGCATCCGGTCCCTGACCTCCTTTTGGAAGCCATTCATCACGGATAGCACGATGATGAGTGCAGCCACACCCAGCCCAATACCCAGCATTGAAACGCCAGAGATAAAGGAGATGAAGCCATTGCGTGCGGCGGTGCGGGCGGAACGCGTGTAGCGCCAGCCGATGCGTAGTTCGTAGGGAATTGTCATGACCGCCATAATATGTGTTCGTCATTGTGGCAGGGATCAAACATCGAACACCCGCCATATTGCCGCGACTCAAAATCATGCCACAACACCTCTTTCTGCCAAACGCGA
>JALQVQ010000182.1 GCA_023260315.1 Burkholderiaceae bacterium | reverse complement strand
GTCTGATTGGCAAATGATGTCGTTGGGTGAATTGAAGCGCTTGCCGTCAAATTGATCGGCCAACACCGTGATGCGGCCGTCGTATTCGGTCCGCGTGATGCGTCGCGTCAGGTGCTCGCAACTGATGAGGCGCCCTTGCCGATCACGCGCATGACCGTTCGCGTTGTTGGACGGTTCGCGGAACACGCTCAGCGCCCCCGAGGTTTCGTCCCACCGCATGATGCGGTTGTTCGGAATGTCTGAGACCAAGAGGTAACGCCCATCGCCAAACCAAACGGGACCCTCTGCCCAACGCAGGCCTGTTGCCAACTGCTCCACGCTGGCGCTGAACAAGCGCAACGCTTTGAACCGCTCATCCAACACGCGGACGGCGGGGTCTGGATAACGGGAATTGGGGGTGAAAGCGACCTGTACGGCACTGCCCATCGCAACGGTCATGAGGATTCCTCCGGTTGAGAACACCGATGATGCCCTGAAATTCAGAAAGCGGGGTATTATCAGTTGTCGTACAACTATCCTACACCAAGCGAGCGGTGTATCACGCGGTCCATGTTGCCTCCTTCACCATCAAAAACGCGCTCGACGGTACTGGCGGATCACATCCGCCAGCGCATCAACAATCACACCTACGTGCCGGGTAGTCAATTACCCACCGAGGCGCGCATCATGACTGAATTCGGCGTCAGCCGCACCGTTGTACGCGAGGCCTTGTCCCACCTGCAGGCGCACGGCTTGGTGACGACGCGCCATGGTATTGGCTCATTTGTTACCGTCCCGATCGACATCTCACCCTTTAACTTTGCGGCCGATCAAGCCGACTCACTGCGAGACACCATCGCGCTGCTGGAGTTACGCATTGCACTTGAAACTGAAGCGGCTGTTTTGGCTGCCAAGCGGCGCACAGCGTCAAACTTGATCCGACTTGAGGCGGCCCACGCCGCATTTGGTCGCGCCATCATGGAGGGGACGGATGCTGTGAGCGCCGACTTTACGTTCCACAACGAAATCGCAAAGGCAACCCAAAACAACCACTTTGCGAACGTCATGCAACAGGTCGGCGAAAGCTCGATTCCCCGCGCGCGCACCGCGCACCGTGGCCCCATTGATGAGACAAAACGCGCCTACTTGCGCCGCGTTCACGATGAGCACGCCAGCTTGTTGAATGCCATCAAAAATCAAGATACCGAGGCAGCGCGTGCAGCGTCGCGCACCCACCTATCCAACAGCAGAGACCGATTAAAGGCCCGCCAGACGACGCTCTCGTAACGCATGACCACGCCTTAAACACACAGTTGTACGATGACTAAAAATACCCATCCCCAAGCCCCTCGCATCACCCAGATGCACGTGATCCCAGTCGCAGGGCGCGACCACATGCTGCTCAATCTCAGCGGTGCACATGGCCCATTTTTCACCCGGAACCTGGTGGTACTCGAAGACGAGACCGGTCGCCACGGCGTTGGGGAAGTGCCGGGGGGCGAAAAGATTCGTCAGACGCTTGAAGAGGCCCGGGGCTTGGTTGTTGGAAAACCGATGGGTCAGTACAACGAGATTCTCAACCAGGTTCGCGCCGCCTTTGCCGATCGCGATAGCGGTGGGCGTGGTAACCAAACATTTGATCTGCGCACCACCATCCACGCCGTCACCGCGCTGGAGAGTGCGCTGCTCGACCTCTTGGGACAATTTTTAGAAGTGCCCATGGCGGCGTTACTGGGAGAGGGGCAACAACGCGAGCGCGTACAGGTGTTGGGGTATTTGTTTTATGTCGGCGACCGCCATCAGACGGATCTGCCCTACCCCGTCGATCTGGCCCCCACCGATGAATGGATGCAACGGCGCAGCGAACCCGCCATGACACCCGATGCCGTGGTGAAACTGGCTGAAGCCGCACAGGCGCGCTACGGTTTTCAGGATTTCAAACTGAAAGGTGGCGTGTTCAGTGGCGAGGCAGAAGTCGATGCCGTTCGTGCGCTGCACGAGCGCTTCCCCTCGGCGCGAATCACGCTTGACCCCAATGGCGGCTGGTTACTGAAAGATGCGGTTCGATTGCTGCGCGACTTGCACGGCACCCTGGCCTATGCCGAGGACCCTTGCGGAGCCGAGGGCAACTACTCGGGTCGCGAGGTCATGGCTGAATTCAAGCGGGCCACGGGCTTACCAACGGCGACCAATATGGTGGCCACCGATTGGCGCGAGATGGCGCACAGCATCCAATTGCAGGCGGTCGATATCCCACTGGCTGACCCGCATTTTTGGACGCTACAGGGCTCGGTTCGGGTGGCGCAGTTGTGCAAAATGTTTGACCTCACCTGGGGGTCACACTCCAACAACCACTTTGATATTTCGCTGGCCATGTTCACGCACTGTGCCGCAGCGGCACCGGGTAGAGTCACAGCCATTGACACCCATTGGATTTGGCAAGATGGGCAGCACCTGACCACCAACCCACTCCCCATCAAGGACGGCTACATCGATGTGCCCAAGCGCCCTGGCCTTGGCGTCGATCTTGATTGGGATGCCATAAAAGCGGCAAACGCCCTGTATATGCAACACGGCCTAGGCGCGCGCAACGATGCCATGGCCATGCAATACATCATCCCCGGTTGGACCTTCAACCCCAAATCACCCGCAATGGTTCGCTAACAGCGGGCCCCCTTTGGAGAGCGCCATGGACTTACCCGTTAATCACTTTAAACGTGCGCTGCTGAACCAGCAGGCACAAATCGGCTTGTGGTCGCACTTGAGCAGCCACATCAGCACCGAAATTTTGGCTCACAGCGGCTTTGATTGGTTGGTGCTCGATATGGAACACTCGCCCAATGAGTTGCCCGATATCCTCAGTCAACTGCAGGCCATGACTGGCAGCGCCACCCAAGCGGTGGTGCGCCCACCGTGGAACGACATGGTCACCTTCAAGCGTCTGCTGGATGTGGGTGTCCAAACGCTTTTAGTGCCTTACATACAAACCGCTGAGGAGGCGCGTGATGCCGTTGCCTACACACGCTATCCGCCACATGGCGTGCGCGGCTATGCGGGAGCACCCAGGGCCAGTGGTTACGGTCGTATCCCCGACTACGCCAAACGTTGCGCCGATGAGTTGTGCGTACTGCTCCAAGTTGAAACCGTACAAGGTCTCGACAATTTAGAAGCCATTGCGAACACCCCGGGTGTCGATGGCGTGTTCATCGGACCCGGCGACTTATCCGCCGCTTTGGGACATCTGGGTAACCCCAAACACCCCGATGTCTTGGCGGTGATCGACCGTGCGATCGCGACCATCCGTGCGTGCGGCAAAGCCCCTGGCATCCTGACGGGTGATGAGACGCTGGCCAAGCATTACCTGGCTCAGGGCTGCTTGTTTGTTGCGGTTGGCGCAGACCAAAACCTGTTGCGTGACAGCGCCCAGGCTTTGTCCAAACGCATGAAAGCCTGAGCACCATACAAAAGGAAACCCCATGTTGAAAAAGCCTGTAACGCCCCTTCAATTCAACCGCATCCTGCTGACGGGCGCTGCGGGTAACTTGGGGCAAGTCTTGCGCCCGCGCTTAAAGGCTTACTGCAAGGTGCTGCGCGTCAGTGACCAAGCCGACATCGGCGCGCCGGCTGATGGCGAGGAAGTGATGCGGGTGTCACTGGAGGATGCCGACGATGTGATGGCCCTGCTGCAAGGTGTCGATGCCGTGGTGCACATGGGCGGTGTTTCGACTGAGCAACCCTGGGCGCCCATACTGGCGGGCAACATCATGGGCATGGTTAATTTATACGAGGCGGCGCGAAAGGCTGGCACCAAGCGCATCATCTTTGCCAGCTCCAATCATGCGACGGGGTTTTACAAGCAATCAGAAACCATCACACCCACCTCACCGCCAAAGCCGGATGGCTTCTACGGCTTGTCAAAAGCC
>JALQVQ010000146.1 GCA_023260315.1 Burkholderiaceae bacterium | reverse complement strand
ACCACTGGCTGGCAATGATGTGGTTTTGAGCCTCTCGGCAAAAACGGGTGAAGGCCTAGAGGCGCTCCGTGCGCAGCTACTGCAGTGGGCGGGTTGGGAGCAGTCCACTGAAGGCCTCTTCATCGCGCGCCAGCGCCATGTCAATGCGCTCGTCGCCGTCGAATCGCACCTCGAAATGGCGGACGCTTGGTTACAACAAGGTGGCGATCACTTGGACCTGTTGGCCGAGGAGTTGCGCCTCGCGCAAGTGGCACTTGGCGAAATTACCGGTGAATTCAACGCCGACGATTTGCTTGGAGAAATTTTTTCGCGTTTTTGCATTGGCAAGTGAATCGTCAACGCCCTATCGGTCCCTCAGTGACCTTCGAAATCGACCAAGGTGAACAGGGGCAGCCCTGCCGCGCGCAGCAACTCGGACCCTTTTAATTCGGGTAGGTCCACAATCGCGGCGCCTTCCACCAACTGGCCACCGAGTTTTTTTATCAGTTGCATGCCCGCCATCATTGTGCCGCCTGTCGCAATGAGATCGTCGATCAACAAAACGCGCTGCCCAGGCAAAACCGCATCGGTGTGAACCTCTACTGTGGCGCTGCCATATTCAAGTTCGTAAGACTGCTCGATCGTGGTGAACGGCAGCTTGCCTTTCTTGCGAATCGGCACAAAGCCCACCCCCAATTCATAGGCCACGACCGAGCCAATGATGAAGCCCCGTGCATCGAGGCCCGCAACCACATCCGGACGCAGTTCTGGCGACATGTAGCGGTGAACAAAGGCATCAATGAGCACTCGGAAAACCCGGGGATCACTCAGTAGCGGTGTGATGTCCCGAAATGCCACGCCAGGTGCTGGCCAGTCGTTGACGGTGCGAATGTTGTCTCGAAGGTAGGTTCGGGTGTCCATGTCAGATCTCAGTTTTTAGCCGTGTAAGAGGCGCTCTTCAGCCAACGCCAGTGCAGCGGGTGTGCCGCTGAGTACCACCACATCACTGACAACGAGTATTTGGTCAGCGTCATTTTGCGTGAGTTGTGCGCCGTTTCGACGGATGCAAATGAGCGCGACGCCAAACTCTGTGAGTGACAGTTGCGTGACTGACTTGTCAATCGCGTAGGCATTCGGTGGTAACGCATAGCTCTTGAGACGCTCTTGTTCAATCTCCTCGGCCGTGTCGTCGTCGGCGCCGTGGAAGTAGCCGCGCAACAGCCCGTAACGCGCTTCGCGTTGCGCCTGAACAATGCGAATAACCCGTCGCATCGGAACCCCGACCAAGGCCAACGCGTGTGACGCCAGCATCAAACTGCCCTCAATGGCTTCTGGTACGACTTCGGTCGCGCCTGCACGCAGCAGGCGGTCAATGTCGTGGTCATCGACTGTGCGAACGATCACGGGCACTTGCGGTGCATGTTCCTTTGTGTGCAGCAACACGCGGAAGGCCGCGTTCGGGTCCTTGTAGGTCACAACAACAGCGCTGGCCCGCGCCAAACCTGCGGCCATCAGTGCCTGCAGGCGCGCTGCGTCGCCGAATACGACCGAGTCACCGGCCGCCGCAGCTTGACGCACACGATCAGGGTCGAGATCAAGCGCCATGTAGGGGATGTTTTCAGCCTGCAGCATGCGCGCAAGGTTTTGACCGCTTCGCCCGTAACCGCAAATCACAACGTGCTGTTTGGTGTTGATTGCCTGTCGTGCAATGCTGGTCATCTGCAAGGACTGCATCATCCAATCATTGCCGGCGAGGCGCGCGACAGCCTCATCGCTGTATTGAATGATGAACGGCGTCAACATCATTGACAGCACCATTGCGGCCAGTATGGGGTTCAGCATTTCTGGGGCCACGAGGCCTCGTTGTGAGGCCAGGGTGAGCAACACAAAACCGAATTCACCGGCCTGTGCCAAGTAAAGACCAACGCGCGTGGATGTCCCCAGTGGCGCGCCCCAAAGACGCGTTAATCCGGCGATGGTGACGAATTTAAAGATGACGGGTAACGTCGTCAGCATCAGCACCAATGGCCAGCGATCCCAGACGATTCGCCAGTCGAGCATCATGCCGATGGTGATGAAGAACAAGCCGATCAAGACATCGTGGAACGGGCGAATGTCTGTTTCCACCTGGTGTTTGAACTCAGTCTCAGAAATCAACATGCCTGCGATAAATGCCCCAAGCGCCAGTGATAACCCAGCATGTTCAGTCAGCCAAGCGAGCCCGAGGGTGATCAGCAAGAGGTTCAGCATGAACAGCTCGGCGCTCTTGCGCTTAACGACCAGTGTCAGCCACCAGCGAATGAAGTGGCGCCCGCCCACCAACAGCACCGTCACCAAAAGGACGGCCTTTAAGAGCGCCCAGCCGAGGCTGGTGGCCATGTCAGTTCCTGATTCACCCAAGGCGGGAATCAAGATGAGCAAAGGTACAACCGCCAAGTCTTGGAATAGCAAGATGCCAACGACCCGCTTGCCATGCTCGGTTTCGAGCTCTGAACGGTCTGCGGTCAGCTTGATGACGACCGCGGTGCTGCTCATTGACATGACACAGCCCAGCGCGAGTGCGGTCTTCCAATCCATGTGCCAGCCAGATGACCACGCCCAAGCCAAAAACAGAGAGCCTGTGGTCGCGATCAAGATGGTCGCCAGTACCTGCGATGCCCCGAGGCCGAACACGTGTTTGCCCATGGTCTTGAGCTTGCTCAAACTGAACTCAAGCCCAATCACGAACATCAAAAAGACAATGCCAAACTCAGCCAGGTAGCGAACGCCTGCCGAGTTCTGTGCCAATGCCAGCGCATTGGGGCCGATCAAAACACCGACCAAAAGGTAGCCCAAGATGGGCGGCAAGCGCAAATAACGACACGCCACCACGCCCAATACCGCAGCGAGGAGATAAAGTAGTGTGACGTCTAAAGCATTCATCCGCTCATGTTAGCGTCTCTGTGCGTCAAGATGGCCGCTTGCTCGGTGATCAATGATAATTAAGTCATGTCTGAAACACGTCAAACCCATTTATTCGACCCCGCGCGCGCGCTTGCTGCGGCAAAGGACGCATTGGTTGTTGAGACCGACGCGCTCACCGCGATTGCGACCCGTCTGGAGCCCTCCTTCGCGGCGGTGGTGCAGGCAGTTTTGAGTTGTCACGGCCGCGTCGTGGTGATGGGCATGGGAAAAAGTGGCCACGTTGGCAACAAAATTGCAGCGACTTTGGCGTCGACCGGTACGCCCGCTTTTTTTGTTCACCCGGCAGAGGCCAGTCATGGGGATCTGGGCATGATCACCGCGGGCGACGTCGTGCTGGCCATCAGCAACAGCGGTGAGAGCGATGAGTTCAATGCCATATTGCCTGTCATCAAGCGCATGGGCATTGTGTTGATTGCGCTGACGGGGCGTTCGGACTCCTCGTTGGCGCGGCACGCTGATCACGTCATTAACAGCCGTGTGGACAAGGAGGCTTGTCCTTTAAATTTGGCGCCAACCGCGAGCACAACCGCGCAAATGGCGTTGGGTGACGCCCTGGCAATCGCGCTGCTTGATGCCCGGGGTTTTAAGCCGGCTGATTTTGCGCGCTCTCATCCCGGCGGTGCATTGGGTCGAAAGTTGTTAACGCACGTGCGGGATATCATGCGCCGCGACATGCAGGTCCCGGTTGTCAAACCGACCGCGACAGGCCTTGAGATGATGCAAGAGATGGGGGACAAAGGGTTGGGCGCCACAGCGATCACCAACGACGCCGGCGAGCCCATCGGAATTTTTACAGACGGCGATTTGCGGCGCTTTATTGCCCAGGGGGGCGATCTGCGTGTCGCGGTCGCAGCGGAGGTCATGCGAGCCAACCCGCGCACGATTCATCAGCAGTCGTTGGCCGCAGAGGCTGCCGATTTAATGGAGGCGCACGCCGTGACCAGTTTATTGGTTGTTGACGGTGAGGGCCGCTTGGTCGGCGCCATCAACTCAAACGACCTGATGCGTGCGAAGGTGATCTAACCATGTCTGATGTGTCACCGCTTTTGCCCGTCGCACGCTTTTCGCCTGATGCGCTGGCCCTCGCCAAGCCGGTGAAGGTTTTCTTCTTTGATGTCGACGGCGTCCTGACTGACGGCAGCCTGTGGTTTTCTGAGACGGGTGAGTCCCTCAAGCGTTTCAACACCCTCGATGGCCACGGCTTAAAGTTGCTGATGCGTGCGGGCGTGACGCCTGTCGTCATCTCAGGTCGTGACAGCCCCGCCCTGCGCAACCGATTGGCTGCGCTGGGGATCACGCAGGCCGTACTGGGCACCGAAGATAAGCGTCCTGCGGCGGACGCCGTGCTCCAGTCGATGGCCCTGACGTGGGCCGATGCCGCTGCGATGGGCGATGACTGGCCAGATTTGCCTCTGCTGCGTCGTGCCCATTTGTCATGCGTGCCTGCAACCGGTCACCCTGACGTATTGGCGGTGGCCAACTACGTGCCCCAGGCCGGTGCGGGTCAAGGCGCGGTGCGGGAGTGCTGTGATCTGGTTTTGACGGCGCGCGGCGTCTACGCCGAACTGTTGGGTGAGGCCGCGATCTGATGATGCGCTATCTGTTGCGTTTTTTGGATGCGTTCGTCCTGTACCTACCCATTGTTTTGATGGGCCTTTTGGCGGCCGCGTCAGTGTGGCTTTTGCGTATGACGCCGGCACCAATTGAGGCACAAACGTCCAATGCGCAGCGCTTGTTACCAGATGACTACATGGTGAATTTTGTCACTCGCCATTACAACGCCAGCGGCGCGCTGACTGCCGAGTTGTTTGGTGCCGAAGGTAAACACATTCCGGCGACAGGCCACATGGATATCACGGACGTTCAAATTCGGAACTGGGGGCGAGACGGTGCGACCACCCAGAGTGTGGCGAATCGCGCAAAAGTGGACGATGCGCAAACGGTTTATGAGTTGATGGGTCAGGCTCAGGTTATTCACCGTTTGGTCAGTGGCGAAACGACCACCATCAACAGTGAGCACTTGCTGTTTGAAACCAAAACCGACATCCTTCGGGCCCTGCAACCCGCAGTCGTTCGCAGGGGTAAAGATGTCATTTCTGCCGATACCCTCATCTACGACCAAAGGACAGGGCTTGCCACGTGGACCGGCCGTGTTCGCGCAACGCTGCTGCCGCGCTGAGGTCACTGGATGGCCCAGGCATAAAAAAACCGGCTGGCACTTTCGTGCAAACCGGTTTCGGGGCTGGCGTTAGTTAAACGCCAAGCATCAGCAGGGCTTAGTAGCCACCGCGGCCGCCGCCGCCTTCACGACGACCACCGCCGCCGTATGGGCTGCGGAAACCGTCGTTACCACCACCGAAACCACCGGTACGGGGTGGGCGTGGCTCCATTGGGCGCGCTTCGTTAACGACCAGGTTACGGCCGCCTAAGGCTTGGCCGTTCATGCCGTTCACAGCGGCTTGTGCTTGCGCATCATCGCCCATTTCGACAAAACCAAAGCCTTTTGAGCGGCCGGTGTCACGTTCCATCATGACTTTGGCGCTGGTGACCGTGCCGAATTCGCTGAACGATTGTTGCAGGTCTTCATCACGGACAGAATAAGGCAGGTTGCCGACGTACAGTTTGTTGCCCATCTTGGGACTCCTCAAAAAAACACACTACTAAAGCGATGGAAGTCCGGCAAGCACAAACTAAATTGACTTCGTCGGGGCGCGCAAAACTGGCCTATCACCTCTAACACGTGCAACATCCTTGTTGCACGCTTTCATTATCATGGGAAACCCTGTTCCGTGCGAAATTTACGGGGAGGGAGCGTTTGAAATGCCCCTAAAGTGTGGCGGCAATGCCGATTTACCCCGCAAATGCGCACGCCGCCCTCGTCTTACCAAGTGGTTTCACGCTCCGGTGTTGCACTGATTTGATGGATGCTCAGGTCGGCACCGTCGTACTCCTCTTCCGGTGACAGACGCAAACCGAGCGTCGCACGCAAAATGCCGTAAACCAAGAAGCCGCCGACCAACGCCCAGAGCACGCCCGCCGCGGTACCGATCAGCTGTGAGATGAACGAGACACCGCCGAGGCCGCCGAACGCTTCAGAGCCAAAAATACCAGCGGCGATGCCACCCCAAGTGCCGCACAGGCCGTGCAGAGGCCAAACGCCCAGCACATCATCGATCTTCCAAGAGTTTTGCACGCGGGTGAAAAGCCAAACAAAAAGGCCACCGGCAACCATGCCAACCGCCAATGCACCCAAAGGGTGCATGATGTCTGAGCCCGCGCAAACAGCCACCAAGCCCGCCAGTGGGCCGTTGTGCACGAATCCGGGATCGTTCTTGCCGGCGATGAGGGCGGCCAATGTGCCACCGACCATCGCCATCAGTGAGTTCACGGCAACCAAGCCAGAGATGTTTTCAAGGCGTTGTGCGCTCATGACGTTGAAGCCGAACCAGCCCACGCAGAGTATCCATGCGCCCAGCGCCAGAAACGGGATGCTTGATGGCGGGTGCGCACTTAACGAGCCGTCCTTCCGGTAGCGGTTGTAGCGCGCGCCCAGCAGCATAACGGCCGGCAATGCGATCCAGCCACCAACCCCGTGAACCACGACGGAGCCAGCAAAGTCGTGAAAACTGGCGCCGAATTGCGCCTCTAGCCACGATTGAAAGCCAAAGTTGCCGTTCCAAATGACACCCTCAAAGAAGGGGTAGATGAGACCAACAACGACCGCAGTTGCCATGAGTTGCGGCCAAAACTTGGCGCGTTCAGCGATGCCGCCTGAGATGATGGCGGGTATTGCCGCGGCAAATGTCAGTAAAAAGAAGAACTTAACCAGTTCGTAACCATTTTGTTGGGCCAGTTGCTCGGCGCCAATAAAGAAGTGGGTGCCGTACGCGACGCCGTAGCCGACCAAAAAGTAGACGACCGTTGATACGGAGAAGTCGACCAGAATCTTCACCAAGGCATTCACCTGGTTCTTTTTGCGCACGGTGCCGAGCTCCAAAAAGGCGAAGCCCGCGTGCATGGCCAAAACCATGATGCCGCCGAGCAAGATAAAGAGCGCATCTGCGCCCTGTTTTAGTGCGTCCATGAGAGAAATCCTGATGTGTTGCTTATTTTTGGTGCAAAAATGCCCTTTTGCAGCCTGCTGCACCGTTTCTAAGCAAATAACAAGCCATGGTATCGAAAAGGGTGCGTGAATCAGTGCCTCTTGCTATACTGCCCGTGAGCGCCGATTTGCTCCGGCTTGCGGGCGCTTTTTATAAATTCAGCTAAAAACGGACCGCTCGATCGACACCCGGCCCCGTTTTTGGTTCACCGGGTTTTTTTGCGCCATGTCCTTTATCGCTGAGGCTAAAACCTTATCCATTGGCGAACCGCTGACACTGCAATGTGGGGCGGTTCTACCGAGCTATGACCTGTCGTACGAGACGTATGGCACGTTGAACGCTGACGCCAGTAACGCCATTCTGATCTGCCATGCCTTGAATGCCTCACACCATGTTGCCGGTGTGTACGCCGATGAGTCTGGCGCGATCAAGCCCAAAACAGAGGGCTGGTGGGACAACATGGTTGGCCCCGGGAAACCCGTCGACACCAACCGTTTCTTTGTCATCGGCGTGAATAACATTGGCTCCTGCTTTGGTTCGACAGGTCCGACATCGATCAATCCTGCGACGGGTGCGGTGTGGGGAGCCGATTTCCCTGTGGTTAGCGTCGAAGACTGGGTTGACACACAAGCGAAGTTATTGGACGCGCTGGGTGTTCAGCAACTGGCCGCGGTCATGGGCGGCAGCCTTGGTGGCATGCAGGCCACATGTTGGGCCCTGCGTTATCCAGACCGCGTCCGTCATGCGGTCGTTGTGGCCAGTGCCCCGAACCTGACCGCCGAGAACATTGCTTTCAATGAAGTTGCCCGCCGGGCGATTGTTACCGACCCCGACTTCCATGGTGGTCACTACCGCAAACACAACACACTGCCGCGACGCGGCCTGCGTATCGCTCGCATGGTTGGTCACATCACCTATCTGAGTGACGACGTAATGAACGCCAAGTTTGGCCGCCGGTTGCGTGATGCTGTGTCAGATGCCGTCCAGCGCGATTACCACTTCACGACGCAAGGCGTTGAGTTTGAAATTGAGAGTTATTTGCGCTATCAAGGCGACAAGTTTGCTGAGTACTTCGATGCCAATACCTACTTGCTGATCACGCGCGCGCTCGACTACTTTGACCCCGCCCGCCCCCATGGCGGTCATTTGTCAGCGGCCTTCGCCGACGTGAAAGCGAAATTCCTATTAATCAGCTTCACCACTGACTGGCGTTTCTCACCGGCGCGCAGTCGCGAGATTGTCAGGGCATTGTTGGATAACCACTGTCGGGTCTCCTATGCCGAGGTGGATGCACCGCATGGACATGATGCGTTCCTGATGGATGACAGCCGTTATCACAACACGGTTCGCGCTTACTTTGACAAAGAGGTGGCTGCATGAGCAACGATCAAGCCCTTCAGGCATTGGCTGAATTGGTGCCCATCGGCAGCCGCGTGCTGGACCTGGGTTGTGGCGATGGGCGTTTTCTGTCTTATCTTCAGACCCACAGGGGTTGCTCCGGTTACGGTGTGGAAATTGATGACGCCAAAATACCCGCCTGTATTTCGCGTGGTGTCGATGTGCTGCAGCTGAATCTAGACGAGGGTCTTCAAATGTTTGACGACAACTCGTTTGATGTGGTGTTGCAGTTGGACACCCTCCAACACCTGCGCAATGCCGAGGTCATGCTGCGTGAGACGGCTCGGGTGGGCCGCATCGGCATCGTGGCTTTTCCTAACTTTGCGCACTGGCCAAACCGCCTGCAAGTGCTTTTGGGTCGCATGCCGGTCACCAAGCGTTTGCCGTATCAGTGGTACAACACGCCGAATATTCGAGTGGGAACCTTTGCCGATTTCGAGGTGCTTGCACAGGCAAACAATTTACAGATTGCCGAGAGCTTTGGTCTTGAGGGGGGAGCGGTCTGCCGTTGGCTGCCCAACCTGCGCAGCAGTACCGCCGTTTTCAAGTTTCACCGATAGTCAGGCGAGGCGGGCCTTTGTCGCGCGTTGCAGCGACAACCACCAGAGGCCCGCGCCCGTGATCACGACGGGCACGGCAGCACCCATGTTGAGCCACGCCCAGCCCTGCGTGTTGATCAGCGCGCCGGAGGCAAATGAACTCAACGCCATCAACAGGAACGTGACAAAGTTAATCGCACCTTGGGCCTTGTCTTTCTCGGCAGCGGTGTATGCCTCTAACGACAGGGTTGTGCTCCCGGTAAAAAGGAAGTTCCAACCCACGCCCAACACGAAAAGGGCAATTGTGAAGTGGGTGAGATCTTCGCCATTCAGCGCAACAGCGATACACACCAGATTGAGCAGTACGCCAACGCCCATAATCCGAAGGACACCAAAGCGTTTGATGAGATGGCCCGTGAAAAAGCCCGGTGCAAACATACCAAATACATGCCACTCAAGAACCCACGCGGTGTTCTCAAAACTCATGCCGCAAACCTGCATGGCCAGTGGCGTTGCAGCCATCAGTAAGTTCATCACCGCATACCCCAGCGCGGCGCCAAGCGTTGCCACCACAAACACGGGTTGCCGCCAAATTACGTTGAGCGGGCGTCCGGTGTCGCTCGCGCTCGTGCGCTTTGGGACGGGTGGGAAGCGCATTTGTGCCATCACCACCATCGACAATATCGCGGCCACCGCCAATGTGAGGTAGGCCCCGGTGAAAGGTGTTGCGGTGAGGTGGCGCGTGTAAGCGGCAAGATTGGGTCCAACAACAGCCCCCAACAAGCCACCTGCCAAAACCAGCGAAACCGCTTTTTCTTTGGCCGTTTTATCCGCCACCTCAGCGGCTGCAAATCGGTAGAGCTGTCCGTTGGCACTGTAGTAACCCGCCAAGACCGTTGCGGTGACCAGTAGCCAGAAGCTGCCGATCACAGATGCCCACGCGCACAGCAATGCCGAAACGAATGCCATCAATAAGCCGAGCTGGAAAGACGTCCTCCGGCCCCAACGCATCTGTGACTGGGCCACGAGTCCCGTACTGAGGGCGCCGCCGACAACGTACCCAGTCACCGGCAGGGTCGCCATCCAACCCACGGGCGCTAAGGCCAGTCCCACCAGGCCGTTGATCCCAATGAACACGACATTGTTGGTGAGGAACAAGCCTTGTGCCAAGCACGCCGCCATCAAAGCGTTCATTGTCCCGCCGACAGTCGGTTGAAATACTATTTTATTCCCCTTTAACTGTCCGTTTGAAGTGGCCAAGACATAGCCGTTTTGCACGTTTATGTCCGC
>JALQVQ010000129.1 GCA_023260315.1 Burkholderiaceae bacterium | reverse complement strand
GATGCGTTAACGAGTGAGTACATGATTACCCGCGCGTCTGACCTGCGTGAATCGGATCTCCCGCTCTCTATGTAGTCGTGGACGGTAGCCTGTGGGGCTGAGTCTTAAGCGCTCCATTGCCGGGTGATGCCGTTGCGAGTGAGCGAAAAATTTCGACTCAGTATCAGATTGAATAGCCGCGTGTCGAGGGTTTGATTCCGTCCCCCTCCACAGCGGTAAAAAGCCCCCAACCGGCGCCAGCGGATGGGGGTTCTTTTTTGATTTGTGAATCAGTGTTGGCAACCCTCACGCTTGCCCTGCTTGTCGCCACGTTCGTGACCCTTGCCCTTACCTTTACCATGCATGTCATTAAAGGATTTTTGCTGGTCAGGGCTGAGTTGGCTCATTAAGGCTTGTCGAGCATCCTGCATGGTCGCACGGTTTTTTTCTTGCATTTGAGCCATTGCGATCATTTGCTTTTTGTAGGTGTTCCAAGCCTCGATTTGCGTGTCTTGTAATTTCAGCGATTGTTCGATTTTGGCGATTCGGGCTTCTTGGTATTTGCCGTCGTGGTGTTTGTCCATACCGTGGTTCGAGGCGATGGCCGCCACACTGACGCCGCTGAGCAACGCAGCCGATAAAATCCAGATCATTCGTTTGTTCATTTCAGACTCCTTGAAGGGGTGAATCCGCTCTGGGCGGTCTCTGACGGGCGTCAGATGGCTCTATTCAACCGCGCAAGAGGTCAAAAGAAGTGTCTGTAACAGCGCGTTTTGTAAGCGCAATTGTCTGCACAGTCGCCAGACATGTTTTGATACAAAAATAACGAGTCGGGCTCGTATGATGGCAGCATGACAACCACCACAGACCACGTTTTATTGGTCGATGACGACCCCGAAATCCGCCAGTTGACGGCGCAGTATCTGGCGCAAAACGGGCTCCAGTGCAGCACAGCCGCCAGTGGGCGCGAGATGCGTCAAGTGCTTCAATCGCAGCGCGTGGACCTGCTGGTACTCGACGTGATGATGCCCGGCGAAGATGGCCTGACGATTTGCCGCGACCTGCGTGCCCAGGGGGGCGTTCACCGCGCTTTACCGATCCTCATGCTCACGGCCCGTACAGAGGACGCCGATCGTATTTTGGGGCTGGAGATGGGTGCTGACGACTATTTGGGCAAGCCCTTCGTGCCACGCGAACTGTTGGCGCGCATCCGCGCCATTTTGCGCCGCTCCCGCGCGTTGCCTGCGAATTTGCAAGCAGTCTACAGTCCCAGTCGGTGGCGTTTTTCGGGTTATGTGCTGGATGCGGTGGTGCGTCAGGTGCGCAACCCAGAGGGCGTGCTCTTGGTGCTGACGTCCGGTGAGTACCGTTTGCTGCAGGTCTTGCTCCAACACGCCAACAAGGTGCTCACGCGTGACCAGTTGCTAGAGCTCACCCAAGGGCGAGCGGCCGATGCATTTGACCGATCCATCGATCTACTTATCAGCCGACTGCGTTTACGTTTGGGTGAACCAGCGCGCAGTTTGGGACTGATCAAAACGGTGCGCAGCGAAGGCTATGTCCTGGCCACAGAGGTGCTGACCGAATGAGCGACACGTTGACAAAACTCTGGCCGCAAAGTCTATTCGCCCGTCTGTTGTGGGTATGGTTGATGGGGTTGGCCTTGGTGCTGGCCGCGGCGGCATGGTTGGCATTGGATGAGCGCATGGTTCGCGGACAAGCGGTGTTCCACGCTAAGGTGACACAGGATCTGGCGGCCTCTGCCGATTGGTTGGACACGCTCACTCCGGACCAGCGAGAGCGCTGGGTGGACGAGGCGCCACAGCGCCGCGTGCGTTGGCGGCTCGACCCGCCTGAAGCTTGGTTGGCGAGCGCCACACCAACGCCACCTTACCTGCGCACGTTTGCGATTTATTTGAAAGAGGAACTGTCCCAGCGTCAACCCCAGGTGCGGCATCTCTTGCCGAATCACGATCAAGAGAATAATGAGGTGCATCACGGGCCTCGGTCGCGCGCACAAACTTGGGTGTCCTTGCGCTTGGTTGATGGCACTACCGTCTACGCACGTCTGAACGCGCGTTGGCCCGCACCAACGGCCATGGGCTTGTCTGGGTCGAGCAGCAACACCCCTTGGGGACTGGTGGCTTTGACCGTGCTGGTGGGACTGGGTCTGTTGTCTTGGCTGGCGGTGATCTACGCCACGCGCCCCCTCAAGCGGATGACACAAGCCGCTTTAGACCTAGCCGCCCACCCCAACCGAGCGCCCCTGACCGACAGCGGCCCCACCGAAGTGCGCCAAGCCGCACAAGCCTTCAATCACATGCAAGCGCAGCTGCAACGGCACATGGCGCAGCAAACCCAAGTGCTCGCGGCGATCGCCCACGACTTGCAAACACCGCTGACGCGCTTGCGCTTAAAAACTGAGTGGGTCAACGATGAGGCACTGCGTCAGCGCATGCAAGCCGACCTGAGTGAAATGCAGGATCTGGTGCAAGACGGCCTGGCGTTGGCCCGAAGCTGGCACGCGCAACCGCAGCGCCAAGCGGTGTACTTGAATCAGCTCTTGCAAACCCAGCTCACTGAGTGGGAAGACTTGGGCTGGGCGGTGCAAGTGCTGGGTGCCGACTGCGATTGCTTGGTCAACACGGATGTGGCCGCGCTACGCCGTGTGTTGAGCAATGTGGTGAATAACGCCATCACTTACGGTTACAGCGCCACGCTTACTTTGGTTTGCCAAGACCCGGATCGGCCTGGGAACTGGTGCATCGTGGTGGAAGACGAGGGGCCGGGCTTGCCCGAGTCCGACTTACAGGCGGTATTGCAGCCGTTTGTGCGTCAAGAAATTTCACGCAACCGACAAACCGGTGGGACCGGCTTGGGCTTGTCGATCGCGCTGAACCTGATGACCGCCATGGACGGCAGTTTGGTCTTGACCAATCGAGTGCCGAGTGGCTTGCGTGTCACCCTCAGCGCGCCGCGCTGATCCTTCATTTGTGATGCCCCAGCGACGATAAGTCGAAGTGTTTTGTTAAGTTTTCAGGCGGCGTTCGAGTCACCGCCATCGATGCGTTTGTTTTTGTATTGGGCAATCAACACTTCAACGATGTCGTCGTCCAAGTTCAGGCGCTTTTGCAGAAGGTAGATGGAGGCGAGCTCATCCTCGGACAAGATGCCATCGGCTAAGGCCTCGCTAACTTCGTTTTCCAACATCGCCTTTCGGCGCTCCAATTGGTTGTTGAATGCCGTTGCAACGACGCCCGTCAACAGCGCGATGGTACTGACGCCCATGAAAGCGGTAATGACTGAAACCACTTGCCCAACCCAAGTGACAGGCGATACGTCGCCGTAGCCCACGGTGGTCAGTGTGATGAACGCCCAATACATCGATGCGGGTATCGATGAGAACTTTTCAGGTTGCGCTTCAGTCTCGGCAAAGTACATGATCGATGCGCTCAATAGCGTAGCGATCAATAGCAAATAGACAGCTGAAAAAAGCGTCTTGCGCTCGTGCCAAATAGCCTGGAAAAGGTCTTCTAAGGCCGTATTGAAATGTGAAATTTTGAGTACCCGTAACAAACGCAAGACTCTCAAGACTCGCAAGTCCAGCCCTGGGACAACGAACGCCAAGTAGAACGGGGCGATGGATAGCAAGTCCACCAAGCCATAAAAACTAAGGGCATAGCGTCGGCGACCGATTGATGGGTGCTGCGGGACGATGCTGCCACTTGCCCAAAATCGGGCCACATACTCCAACGAAAACAAAACCAGGCTGAATACCTCGAACGCCGCGAACTCCTGGTGGAATCGCGCCTCAAGGCTATTGACAGATTCCAACACAACAGCGAAGACGTTGGATATGACCAGTACGATTAAAAACCAATCGCTGACGATGCTCGCATGATCGCCGGGTTTGCCTTGATCTAGAATTTCGAGGGTGCGACGTTGCCACTTAGAAATAGACATGTTCAGTATCTGGTCATCAGAAAAATAAGCGCAAGATTGTCCCCGATTGGAAAATTCTGCATCAGATGAAACCCTGACAAGACGCTGGCGAAAGTGCGATTTTTTCGAGTCGATAACCAGTGCCGGCCGCAATTGGTGTTGTGAGAAGGCGTAATGGGTATGCGACAAAACCCCACAACGGGCCGTAAAAGTGGTCGCTGATTCAGGGGAATTCCTAGGTTATGCAACGCGTCTACGGGAGGCTCCAAACGTTCAGAAGACGGTGCCATAAAGAAGAAATAAATTGGTTTTTTAAAAGAGGTGCGCAGACGCGCTATTCTTGCAACGCAATAGCGCAGGGGAGCGTACCCATCCCGCTGGGCTCGCATTAAATCAAT
>JALQVQ010000025.1 GCA_023260315.1 Burkholderiaceae bacterium | reverse complement strand
GATGCCCGCGAAGTTGAGCGTAAGAAGGTTGGTTTGCGTTCTGCGCGTCGTCGCAAGCAGTTCAGCAAGCGTTAATCCTGCGGATTCGCCGATACAAAGCCGCCCAGAGACTTGTCTTCGGGCGGCTTTGTCGTTTAGAGTGGCGTCGCTTTAACGCTGAATGAGTCATACATGAGATTTCGTCTACTCCGCCGCCGGTTGACAGTGAGCGCACCTCGCATGGCCGTTCGCAGCGCTTTGCCTTGGCCCTTGCGTTGGCTATCGGTTGCCCTGGTGTTGGGCTTTTCTGCGGCGATTGCCCTGTGGGCATTTGAGCAAGGTAAGAGCTTGGCAGGCGTTGATGATCGCGCAAAGGTCGAGTTGGAGTCGCTCCGCAGAGAGTCAGCGCAGATGCGTGTCGATCTCGAAAAAGCTCAGTCGGTGGTCAATACATCACAAAGTCAGCTCATCGCTGAACAAACAAGCCAGCGGGAATTGGTTGAGCAGATACGCCGTCTTCAAGAGGAAAACCAAGGTCTTCGAGATGATTTGAGCTTCTTTGAACGGTTGGTGCCCTCCGGTGGCGGTACCACTGCCGCACGTATTCGCTCGATCCAAGCTGAGGTTTTGACCAATACCCAGGTCAAGTGGCAGGTACTGGTCATCCAGGCGGCAAAGAATCCCGCGCCGTTTGAGGGCAGTATCGAGGTTTCCTTCTTGGGGACTTTAGATGGCGCGCCCTTCGTGCTTTCCCCACCCGGTAGCCCTCGGGCAGTTAAATTGGTACAGTACATGCGGCTGGGCGGTGAGTTTGAAATTCCAGAAAAAGTGAGGCCGAAGTCTTTGACAGTTAAACTCATACAAAACGGCGCACTGAAGTCGGTTCAGACGTTCAGCTTTTAAGCGGTGGACGTGGCCGGTGCGCATTCGGTGATGGACCGGTCGATCAAAGGAATTTAAATGCTTGGAAAAAAGAAGATGCCGCTGATCAAGAGCTTGATCGCTTCGGGCACCGTTATTGGCGGCGATATTGCGTTTGAGGATGGCTTGCGGGTTGACGGGCAAGTGACTGGCGATGTGATCGGCAAAGAGGGCAAGCCGAGTGTGTTGGTTGTGAGTGAAAATGCGTCGATAACGGGCGCTGTTGTTGCCGATCATGTCATCATTAATGGCACCATCAAAGGTCCTGTGAACGCGAAGCAATTGATCGAGCTGCAGCCAAAGGCACGTGTTGAGGGAGATGTCGTGTACCACTCAATTGAGCTACATCTTGGTGCCATGGTGTCGGGTCAATTGAGCCCCATCTCGGCGATTGCTGACGAGAAGCCAGCACTCAAGTTGGCGTCAAAAGCCTGATTCAGTCAGGGTCTTTTATTCGGCGTACGATTCAAACATGAGGGTTACAGCCATCGTTTGCTGCGTCCACCCTAATTAGGAAGAAATTTATGAGCGAAATCATTGAAACAGCCCCAGAAATGGAAATGCCCGTTGCGCTTGTCTTTACCGATAGCGCTGCAGCGAAAGTGGCCGACCTCATCGCTGAAGAGGGAAATCCTGATTTAAAGCTGCGCGTATTCGTGCAGGGCGGTGGCTGTTCAGGTTTTCAGTATGGTTTCACCTTCGATGAGGTGACCAACGAAGACGACACAACCATGACCAAAAATGGCGTTTCCTTGCTGATCGATGCCATGAGCTATCAATACCTCGTTGGTGCAGAGATTGACTACAAAGAAGATCTGCAGGGTGCCCAGTTCGTCATCAAGAATCCAAACGCAACGACAACCTGCGGGTGCGGCTCCAGTTTCAGCGTTTAACGTGCCATCAGCGATTGCTGCGTAAACAAAAAAGCCCAGTGATGCTGGGCTTTTTTATTTTGGGTATAGGGCACCCAGTATTCGAGGACCTTTGGCACCGGTTGCGTTGACCGCATTTGCGGGGCGACGTTCGGTGAAGCACCACGCCAACCACGCGAAGGCTGCCGCCTCAACCTGTAGGACGGGGAGCCCGAAGTCAGCAGTGGTTTGAACCAACGTACCCGGTAAGCAATGCGCCAGATTGACCAGCAGAAGCCGGTTATAGGCGCCACCCCCACAAACAAGCAGGCGGCTTGGCACGGTGGACGACGGTGTCATTTCTTGTTGAAGCAGTTGTAATTGACTGGCGGCGCTTTGAGCGGTCAACATGGCAAGAGTGGCCTGGACATCAACTGGCGGAACGTCTGCAAAGGCAACGAGGCGCTCAGATAACCACTGGTGGTTAAACAGATCACGCCCCGTGCTTTGGGGCGCCTTGGCTTGTTGATGCTGAAAGAATGGGTCATTGAGAAGATGGGTTAACAGCCCCGCGTGTATGCGTCCTTGCGCACCCCAATCGCCGCCCTCATCGAAGGGGCGGCCGATGTGTTGTTGTGCCCAAAGGTCCAACAGCACGTTGCCAGGGCCGGTATCGCAACCCAAAATCGCACCGTTGACACCCAAAAGGCTGATATTCGCAATGCCACCGATATTGAGTACCGCCACGTCAGTCGACGGCGAGCCAAACACTGCGCGGTGGAAAGCAGGGACCAACGGGGCACCTTGGCCACCCGCAGCGATATCACGGCTTCGAAAGTCAGCAATGACGTCGATATGTGTGAGTTCGGCCAAAAGCGCTGGGTTATTGACCTGCACGGTATAACCCACCGTCGGCTGGCCGGTCAGGCTCGGTGCCGTTTGCGGCTGATGACGGATGGTTTGGCC
Organism: Burkholderiaceae bacterium; assembly: GCA_023260315.1. Lineage (GTDB taxonomy): Bacteria > Pseudomonadota > Gammaproteobacteria > Burkholderiales > Burkholderiaceae_C > RS62. The sequence goes on along the minus strand of JALQVQ010000025.1, from coordinate 3,781 downwards.
ATGCGCGCCGATGGCTGTAATAGCCGCTGCAGGCAGTCCACATGCGGTCAACAGGGCCTCGCATACCGCCGCGTAGTCATGCGCCAATTGGATGCCCAAACGCGCGCTTTGGTGCAGCTCATCGGGACCCGATGCATTCAATGCGAGCGCAGTCGCTCGTGTGCGCGCATCAAACGGGTGATGATGGTGAGCAAGGACACGCGGCGCGCCGGCATCGGATAAAGCACACAGTACGCCATCGACGCCGTCTAACGACGTTCCGGACATGAGACCAATGAAGTAGGCGGGGGACGGCGTCACGGTCACGCTGTCTGACATACCCGGCTTATTCGGCGCTGGCTAGGCGAACCTGCCGAGCGGCGGCCAATTGTTCAGAAGCGACTGACGCCTGCGCCTTGAAGGCCGCCATTTGTTTGGGCTCGATCTTGAGCGCCCGGCTGTTTCGTGCGAGGCGAGCGGGGTCTTGATGGACGCCGTTCACGCGATGTTCAAAGTGCAAATGCGGGCCAGTTGAGACGCCAGTGGTGCCTACCGCACCGATGCGTTGTCCACGTTCGACGCGTTCCCCGCGTTTCACGAAAATACGACTGAGGTGTGCGTAAAGCGTGCTGCTCGATCCATCGTGTTTGATTTCAATCACGTTGCCGTAACCACCTTTTCGCCCCGCAAAGACCACCCGTCCGTCGCCAACCGTCCTGACCGGCGTCCCTGTCGGTGCGCCATAGTCGACGCCCAGGTGCGGTCGGTTGATTTTTAAGACGGGATGAAAGCGACGCTTTGCGAAGCTGCTTGTGACGCGTGAAAACTCCATGGGAGAGGCGAGGTAAAAACGGCGCGTGCTCTCGCCATTGAGGTCATAGTAGTCACCTTTGCCGTTTTGTTCGAACCAGACGGCGTTGAGGCGAAGGCCCTTGTTTGTGAAGCTGGCTGCCAAAATTCGACCGGTTTCTAGGGCTTCGTTGTCAGCCTCCAGGATTTCGTAAACCACGGCAAAGGTGTCGCCCTTGCGCAGGTCGCGGTTGAAATCGATGTCATTTGAGAATATTTCCGCCATACCCATCGCGATTGCGTCAGGGATATTGGCCGCATCGGTGGTTGCGAACAGCGATGACTCAATCACACCGCTGGCGAGCCGGGTGGTGCTGCGATACGCCACTGACTCGAGTTTCGAGTCAAACGTGGGGGCAGCCGCCGCGTCCCCGCTAGACGCAAGTGCGTTTGCTGTGAAGCGCAGAAAGTGACCTGGTTTGCGATCATCTGGCCACCGCATGGTGAACGACTGCACGCCTTGCTCGGGGAGGTAGGCCACCGTGGCGCGTGTGGTCCGCGTTGATGCAAACGCGAGGCGCATCTCTTTTGACTGCCTCGCCCAATCAACAAAGGCGGCGTCTTCAACGCCGAGGCGGCTCAGTAGGCTTTCAATCGTGTCACCACGACGCAACCAGTCATCTGCAACCAGGTGCAGAGGTTGATCGGTTACGCCTCCCAAGCCGTCCAGGGCGGTGATGCCTGCCAGAACGGAGGGCAAGAAGCTGACATTCTCGGGGTCATCCGTTGCGTTTAACGGCGAACCAACCGCGACCGCTGCGGCACCCGCCTGCTGCTGACCAGGCGGGCTGTCAAACGCAGCCCACAAAAAGCCACCAACGGCCAAAAACAACCCGGAGATAAACAGCGCTGCGCCCGGCGCCCGGCGCCCATCCAACACGGTGCGGGTCGCACGTGGACCAGCGGCGCCTGGCGTGGCGTTCGCTTGGGTCACTTTTGGGGTGAAGCGCTGGTGTTCGGTGAACAAAGTGTCTCTATTCAGGAGGCGAATTGCAAATGCGGGCCACTACAATGCGGATGACACACACATTAATGATGGCCAAACACCCATTATATGCAACCTTTGGTTTGCAAGTTGAATAAATCATGAGCTTGAACGATCCCCAAACCCCCAAATCCATTGAACCCATCAATGCGGACGTTGCTGAGGCTTTGGCAGTCAGTCTTCGCGGCTGCGAAGAGCTTTTGCCACAAAGCGAGTGGGTTAGTAAGTTAAACCGGTCTGCGAAAACAGGTGTTCCCCTTCGAATCAAGCTCGGACTGGATCCCACCGCGCCGGATATTCATATCGGGCACACCGTCGTGCTCAATAAGATGCGTCAGCTTCAAAATCTGGGGCATCAAGTCATCTTTCTCATCGGTGACTTCACCAGCTTGATTGGTGATCCATCTGGCCGTAACAACACGCGCCCCCCTTTGACGAAGGCGCAGATTCAAGCCAACGCGCAGACTTACTACCAGCAAGCGGCCATGGTGTTGGACCCCGAGAAAACGGAGATTCGTTACAACAGTGAGTGGAGCGAGCCCCTTGGTGCGCGCGGCATGATTGAGCTTTCAGCCAAATACACGGTCGCCCGCATGATGGAGCGAGACGATTTCCATAAGCGATTCCATGGTGGACAGAGCATCAGCATTCACGAGTTTTTGTACCCACTCATGCAAGGTTATGACAGCGTCGCGCTGCGCGCTGATTTGGAGTTGGGTGGAACCGATCAAAAATTCAATTTATTGATGGGACGCCACCTGCAACAAGAGTATGGGCAAGAGCCCCAATGTATCTTGACCATGCCGTTGCTGGAGGGGCTGGATGGCGTCGACAAAATGTCGAAGAGCAAGAACAACTACATCGGGATTTCGGAAGATCCCAATACGATGTTCGCAAAAGTGCTGTCGATCAGCGACGTATTGATGTGGCGTTGGTACACCCTACTCAGCTTCAAGTCGGAGGCTGAAATCCGTGCGTTGCGTCAGCAGGTCGCGGATGGTTTGAACCCGCGCGATGCCAAGGTGATGCTGGCAAAGGAAATTACCGCACGGTTCCACAGCGCGTCAGATGCCGACCGCGCGGAGCAAGACTTCATCAACCGCAGCAAGGGCGGTGTGCCCGATGAAATTCCAGAGCTGACTTTGTCCGGCGCGCCAATGGGTATTGGTGCCTTACTCAAGGCGGCGAATTTAGCGCCGAGTTCGTCGGAAGCTGGTCGCTTGATTGAGGGCGGTGGTGTGCGGGTTGACTCAACGGTCATCAGTGACAAAGGTTTGAAGCTTCCTGAGGGCACCTTTGTCTTGCAGGTCGGTAAGCGTAAGTTCGCGCGTGTGACCTTGACAGCGTGAGTCCCGGAATGTCGTACCGAAGGGATGGGGCATGACGTTTAACGAGTGGCGTACGCCGCGGAATCTGCTCAAGGTATCTGTGCTGGTTGCCCTTCTGACCATTGCGTTGAAGGGGCTTGCTTGGTGGATCACCGATTCGGTCGCGCTTTTGTCAGATGCGATGGAGTCATTTGTTAACTTGGCAAGCGCGTTATTCGCTTTGCATATGGTGACTGTTGCCGCACGACCGGCAGATGACGGTCATCCCTACGGTCATCACAAAGCCGAGTATTTCTCGGCAGGTTTTGAAGGCATTCTGATTGTCGGCGCTGCGTTGGGTATTGTGATCTCTGCAGCCGAGCGGCTCTTCAACCCGCAGCCGCTGGTGCAATTGGATGTTGGTATTTTGCTCTCCGTTCTGAGCTCAATCTTGAACGGTGCGTTGGCCGTCGTCATGTTGCGGTCGGCAAAGCAATACCGATCGGCCGCGCTCGATGGTGATGCGCGCCACCTGCTGACCGACGTGTGGACCTCCGCTGGTGTGGTTGTTGGATTGATTGGCGCCGCTTTGACCGGCTGGATTTGGCTTGACGCTGTTGTTGCGATTGGGGTCGCACTCAACATTCTTCGCGAGGGCGGC
>JALQVQ010000004.1 GCA_023260315.1 Burkholderiaceae bacterium | reverse complement strand
GCCGCAAGATTTGGCCGATCATTACAAGCAAATGCTGAAATTTCCGGGCATGGTCCACGAAGATCCGCAAATGGTCAGCGTAGATCCCGGGGCGACAGGTGAAATCATTTGGGCCTTTGATCGTGCGGGTGTCGTGGACTTTGCTTGTTTGCAACCCGGGCATTTCGATGCCGGTATGGTCGGCAAAGTCGCCGTTAAGTAACAGAAGGAAACAGGCTATGAAATCAATCAACTTCTCTATTGGGTCTGCCATCCGTGGCGTCGCGGCGACCGCCGTGTTGCTTGCCGCGTCTTACGCCCAAGCAGGCGACATGACCAACGGTGTGATCAAACGGGTGGATGCGGCCAACGGCAAGTTAACCATCAAGCACGAGGAGATCGTTAATTTGGACATGCCAGGCATGACCATGGTGTTCGACCTCAAAGACAAAACGGCTGCGGGTCGATTTGTTCCGGGGGATGCTGTGAAATTTGCAGTGGAACTTGATGGCAATACGATGGTGATTACCCAGATTGAAGCGTCAAAGTAAATCGTAATCGCCCGTCGCCGTGCAACATACCATCCCACTTTTTCCCCTCTCAAGCGTTTTGTTTCCTGATGGAGCGCTTCATCTTCAGATATTTGAGGTGCGCTACCTCGACTTGATTAAGCGATGCCATCAACAGCGGCAACCGTTTGGTGTGGTGTCGATTAAACAGGGCAGAGAGGTTCAGGTGCCTGGCGAAGTCCCTGTGCTCCAGAGCGTGGGTTGCACGGCGCATATCGCGCAATTTGAGCCGGTGCAGCCCACATTTTTTCGTGTGCTGTGCAGGGGCGACGTACGCTTCGAATTGCAAAAGGTCTCAGCGGGCGCCCTTGGCGTGTGGCAAGGCGACGTCACTTATTTACCTAAAGATCCTGTGATGGACATCCCCAGTCATTTGCAGGCATACGCTGACAAGCTCGGCAAGGTCATTGCATCGGCACAACAACAAGGTGTCATTGACCAGCTGCCCATTTCTCCGCCTTACCAGCTGGATCAGTGTGGGTGGTTAGCGAATCGCTATGCCGAGGCATTACCCATCCGTGCCGACGTAAAAATCCAACTTCTCAGTGAGGCAGATCCATTGCAACGATTGGAGTCGGTTGTTCGCTTGATGCAAGGATTGACATAAAACGGTCACATTAGCAGAACAAAATTCGGCGCAGCATGAGTGGTTGGCACCCATGCTGGTTTCAAACATTGAGGATTTTGAAAATGTCGAATTTGTTCAAGCGCACGTTACTCGCTTCTGCAGGTGTGGTGCAGGCTTTCGGTCTTTCTGCATGGGCTGCAGATCACAGCAGTGATGCACCCGTCACCTCCATCTATCGCATTGGTTATCCCGTTGAGGTGTCGATTATTGGAAAAGAGTTAGGCAATGCCGCCACAGCCCAAAACACCCTTGCTGTTAAGCATTACGCCATGGGTCGTCTGGCGTGGGAGTTGGCTTACGTGATGCCTGACCATCGGACGGCTTACGCGGGTGACGACGGTACAAATCGGGGTATGTTCCGCTTTGTGGCCGATCGCGCGGGCGACTTGAGTTCGGGCACCTTGTACGCCGCAAAATTGACACAGAAAACGGCTGCTGGCGATAAAAATGGCGGCAAATTCGATATTTCTTGGATTTCGTTCGGGCATGCAAGCAACCAAGAAATCGACAGCTACATTCAGCGTGGCATCCAGTTTTCGGATATGTTCGACGCCGCCGATCCGTCGGATAAAAAGTCGTGCGCACCTGACTTCGTACCGTCCGAAGCCGACGGTAAGAAAGAATGCTTGAAATTGAAGACCGCAAACCGACTGGGTATGAGCGCACTTCAAATTCGTAACGCGGCATCGCGCTTGGAGTCTTTGCGGTTCGCCGCGTATGTCGGTGCGACAACGGAGTTTCGCAAGTTCGAAGGCGTCACGTACGACCCAGTGCGCAAGCAAATGTACATCGCTATTTCAGAAATATCAAAAGCGATGGCATCGGGTCCGTCGTTGGCTGGTATCGATGATGACATCAATGTCGCTGGCAACAAATGCGGGGGCGTTTACAAGCTCAATGTCAACGATGAATTTGCAACCACCTCTATGCAGCCCTTGGTGCTTGGTAAGCCTAAAACGTATGAGGGCAATTTGGCCTCCAACACCTGTGACTTAGACGGTATCGCCAGCCCTGACAACGTGGTGATGGGCTTGAACAACGACACGCTCATCATCGGTGAAGATACCGACGCGCATCAAAATGACGTTTTGTGGGCTTATGACTTGAAGTCAAACAAGCTGACGCGTATTTTTTCGACGCCATACGGCTCAGAGACCACGTCACCTTGGGTCTACAAAAACATCAGTGACAAGGTGGACTACATGATCACGGTCGTACAACACCCCTACGGCGAGAGTGATGAGGATAAGGCCACGTCTGATGCCGATAAGCGTGCGTATATCGGTTACACCAAGTTGCCGAAGATCAAGGCCAAAGACAAGGTTGTTTTTGACATGCTGCCCGTTGCTCAGACAGATGCGGAAAAGCGCGTCGCCAAGATAAGCCCACGTGTGCGCGTGAATGGTCAAGCGCATGCGTTGAGCTACACGACGTTGTATCGCTCTGGCGATAAAGTGGGTGAGACCATCTTCGGTCAGCACATTGATGTGTCCGGTCGCCCGATGACTGGGTACAGCAAAGCCGACTTGCCCATGGGTATTTCTACATCACCCGATCACACCACGCTGTTAAAGAAGGATGGCGCGATTTTCTCTATCACGCAGTTTGAGGAAGGTGCTGGCATGATGTTTATCAGTAAGCTCATCACCAATGCCAGCGGTGATCTGATTCCTGTGGGTTTGAAGCCAATTGACTTGAGTGGCGTCTACGGCGGCTACACCTTCTGTGCCGGCATGCCGACGGCATGGGGGACGCATTTGGGTGGTGAGGAATATCCGGTGGACGCAAACGCATTCGAAAAGTCCGGTGGAAAAGACAAGTACTTTGCCCCCTACTTGGAATACTTCTCAACGGCTAAGTGAGTGGCTGAACCGTCGCGTTTGCCCTAACATGCCAGACAAATACTTGGTACTGAAAGCTGGTTGGGGCAAACGACATGACGGTAACAACGCAAAGCGCGCGACTTTTGGTGGTGATGGCACACCCCGATGATGCTGAAATCTTCATTTGGGGCAGTCTCACTGCCTGGCATAACGCAGGCGCGCAGATTCAGCTGGTGGTCGCTACGTCAGGGGAGGGCGGCGTTCGTCAAGGTCGCGATATTCCGAATTTAGCGCAACACCGGGAGAAGGAGGCATCAAATGCAGCGGCTACCTTGGATATCTTTCCGCATTTTCTGCGTCTCCCAGACGGCGGCCTTTCAGACGAGCCTCACCTGACGCACGCTCTGAAAGAGCGAATTAAAGCGTTTAAGCCCGACGTCGTGATCACGCACTCACCCAGCGATTACCACGCGGATCACCGGGCTCTGGCTGCAGCGGTTCAAAGTGCGGCGTCTTTTACGACGCCCGTATTGTTCTGCGATCCGCTGGGTGGTGTGGGGTTCGAGCCGAATGTCTACGTGGATGTCACCTCCCATCGTGAGGCAAAGGCCGCAGCCATCCGATGCCACGCCTCGCAGGACCCCGAGCGCTTTGTTGCCAGGGCTGACCTGCAAAACCAATGGCGCGCCTTCCAATGTAACGGTGGGCTTGACGACCGGGCGGAGGCCTTTCGGTTCGAGCCCCGCTACCCCTTTACGGATATTCGCAGCCTGTTGCCACCTGCCCCCGCAGTTAAACGACTGTAGACGCCGCGGGTAAACCCCAGTTCCCGATTTTTTGGGAGTCCACAATAATCCAAAAACGTTTTCGCAAAAACGTTTTTGTTTTTCTGATTTCCCTCATTTCATTAACAAGGAGACAAGGTTATGCGCTCACAATTTGTGAAACGACAACTGGCGGTTCTGGCCGTGGCAGCAGCCGGTTTATCGCCGGCATTGAGTCAAGCACAGTCGGTTTTGATCTGGTCAACACAGGCATCACCCGCGAAGGAACAGCAGGCCGTGCGTGACGACGTGTTGAAGGGGGCGCCTGGCGCCGTTGAGTTCCTCTCCAATCAAGAGGGACCCTTCTTGACCCGCTTGAACGCCGAGATTCAGGCCGGTAAGGGCTCGATCGGTGTCGTGGGTGCCTTGCACGGCCAACTGACCAGCAATGCCGGTGACTACGTTGATATCAGCAAAGCGGCGGGCACCAGCAAGTTGAGTCCCGCCTTCATGAAGCTGGGTCGGTTGGGCACTGCAGAGCAAAAATACCTCCCTTGGATGCAAGCCACTTACATCATGGCGGCCAACAAGAAGGCATTGGCCTATTTGCCCGCTGGTGCCGATGTGAACAAATTGACGTATGACCAATTGGTTGCCTGGGCCAAAAACATGGCTGAGAAAACAGGGGGACCGAAATTCGGCTTCCCGGCAGGTCCCAAGGGTTTGAAACACCGGTTCTTCCAAGGCTACTTGTACCCCTCCTATGCTGACTCGAGTGTGACCGAGTTCCGCTCTGCCGGCGCTGTCAAGGGCTGGGAGATGATGAAAGAGCTGTGGAAGTACACCAACCCCGCTTCGACCAATTACAACTTTATGCAAGAGCCCTTATTGGCCGAGCAGGTCTGGGTCGCGTTTGATCACACCGCGCGTTTGGCGGATGCCTTCAATGGCAAGCCGAACGACTTCGTGGCATTCCCTGCGCCCGCAGGCCC
>JALQVQ010000223.1 GCA_023260315.1 Burkholderiaceae bacterium | reverse complement strand
ATTGATGAGTGGCCAAACACCCCGCATGGCCTTTGACTTTTATAACGCCCGCTAGTCAGTGTGGCCGGTGTGGCCCTGCGGCGCTAACAGCCGCGCATTCATCCAGTCGCCCAGATCACGCCACATCTGCACCGTCTCGAGCGTACTGGGCGGATCTAGCGCGTGGACCAGCTCAACGGTCACCACAGGCACGTGGTATTCGAGCGAGCCATAGTTGCCGACAGATCCCGGATAAACCCCCAGCCGATCCAAATGCAGACGGCCCAACTTGGTCGGTGGTGGGAGCGCCCCATCAAAGTCAAGCAGGCCATAGGGGGCGTGAATACTGACAATCAGATCCGGCGAGAATTCGTTGATCTGCTGGATCAAGAACTGGGTCTCAGGCTCGGACCCGGCTGCCGGTCCCGGCCAACGGCGCGGGTCTCTACGCGTCCGAACTTCCCAATATTGCTTGGTCTCAATCGCCCAATTGTGCGTCGGCATGTTGCGGTTCAGATCAACCCCGTTGGCGTTCATGCGCACGGGCTTTTCCGCCAACAGTCCATCGGGATTCAACAGCGGAATAAAACGCCAATACGCATCTGCTGGGTCATCGTAGGCCAACTGTAGCCAGCGCAGCGCAAGGCCGGCGGAAGTCAGCTCGTCACCGTGAATGCCCCCCACCACCAAGACCCGCATCTTGGCATGCACACTGCGCACGTCGGTGATGTAAAGCGGGCGCCCCTGAACGCTGCGCCCACCCGTCGGCTCTAAACGAGACGTGCGACAGAGTCCGGCAGAGACCCCGGGGAGCCTGGGCAGCCAATGACGGCAAACCGCTTCGTCGAGGCGTTGCGCGTGGATGTCGGGCGCCACACCACCGCGACGCCCCTTTGCCTGAGCGGCGGCGACCGCATCGCCGATAAACAGGCAACCGAGAAGGGCGATAAGGCCACCAATCGAGGTGCTTCTTAAAAACATAGCCCAATTGTAGAGACTCACCCATCCAATAAAAATCCAAGGCACCTGCGGTTTTGATGACAATCTGCGTTAGATTCTTCCGATGCCTGAAAACGCCCCCCTAATTAGCCCTGATCAACTGCGCGCGGCCCTGTCGGAATTCGCAACCGGTGTGACCATCGTAACGACGCGAGGGACAGACGGCAGCGCTGTTGGCCTGACCGTCAACTCGTTCAACGCGGTATCTCTGACGCCCCCTTTGATTCTGTGGAGCCTCGATAAAAGCTCCCGCGCCATCTCGGCATTCAATGAGAACGATTGCTTCGCCGTGCACATCTTGGCGGCTGATCAAGAGGCCTTGGCGATGCGCTTTGCCAGCCGCGACGTCGACAGGTTTGCCGGACTCGCCTTGGCCAAGGGCATGGGCGATATCCCCCTCATTCCCGATACCCTCGCCTGCCTCCAATGCCGCGTACACCAACGTGTTGAAGCGGGCGATCACATTATTTTCATCGGCTGGGTCACCGCAGTGTCAAGGGACGAGAGCGCCACGCCTCGCGCCGCGCTGGGCTATCACCGACGTCTGTTTTTATCGGTCTGATTGCAACATGTCCGCACCCATTAAGCGCCATGAGCGATTGGACCGCGTCGCCATCACGCTGCTCATTCTGTGCTGCGCCTTTTGGGGTTTACAACAGATATTGATCAAGTCCACGCTGCCCGAGATTCCGGCAATGTGGCAGGCAGCGATGCGGTTTTGGATCGCAACGTCCTTACTCTGGATCTGGTGCGCTTGGCGCGGCATCCCGTTATTCAACAGGGATCAAACGCTTGATGTCCTTTGCACCAATTGCAAGGAATGCACCGTAAATAATTGAGATAACTGCAAGCACCAGAATTACAGGTGTAAATGTCTTGCTCGCTTCAGGGAACAATTGAATAGCATCGACGACAGAATTAGATACCGCCGTCAGGACCCTCAAGAGAAAATGCTTGACAAACTTGGAGATGTTGGTATGCC
>JALQVQ010000180.1 GCA_023260315.1 Burkholderiaceae bacterium | reverse complement strand
ACCATTGACATCTAAATTACCTCCTAGTTGTGGGCTAGCATCATCAACTAGGTCTGACGGAACGGCTCTTACTGCCGCACCCGAGCCAGCACCATCCGCATAAATCCAAGCAGTAGCGCCAGCAGTTATCGTTGCGTTACTGCCGAAGAGGTAGCCAGCCTGACGCGCCAGCATGTCAGGGCCAACGCCATCCTTGTCGACTGCCATTTGGGCCACGATACCGACGCCCATTCCAAGCCCGACGTAGGTTTTGATCACATCGGAGTCAATGGCGTCCAAAACAATATTTGGTTTCAGGCCGCGATTGGCGAAAGCCACATCGATACGACTCCGGCCGGTAAACGTTGGGTGGTAGGTCACGATGGGGTACTGAACCAGGTCCTCCAATCGAATACGCTCGAGCGCGGCAAGGGGGTGTCCCTTGGGCATGACCAGCACATGTTGCCATTCGTAGCAGGGGACGCTAACGAGATCCTCATATTGGGTGAGCGATTCGGTCGCGATCCCAATATCAGCGGCGTCATTAAGCAGCATTTCAGCGACTTGCGTTGGCGACCCTTGGTGCAAGCTGATGTTCACCTTCGGATAGGCCTGCCGCAGTTTGGCCACCGGTTCAGGCAAAACGTAGCGCGCTTGGGTGTGCGTGGTTGCAATGCTGAGGGTGCCTGAGTCTTGGTTGGAGAACTGTTCGCCGATACGCTTCAGGTTGTGTATCTCCCGCAGAATAATGTCGATGCTTTTCAGCACGTGTGTGCCGGGTTCGGTGATGCGCTTAATGCGTTTACCGTGGCGGGCGAAAATTTCAATGCCCAGTTCATCCTCGAGTTCAATGATGGCCTTTGACACACCCGGTTGTGAGGTGTGCAACGCTTTGGCGGTGTCGGTCAGGTTCAGGTTGCGACGGACGGCTTCTTGAACAAATTTAAATTGATGCAGGTTCATGATTCACGACTTTGCGAAGCGGTGGCAATGGAGACGATTGCATTAGTCATTGCGGGGTGCTCACCAACCGCGGCTTCACAGCTCAGGCGCACCAGCGGGTACTGTTTGGAGAGATCCGCGATGAGTGCCGGTAAGTCTTGGCGAGCGTGAACGCCGACCCCAAAAAACATGGGCAATATTTTGATGTCCTCAATACCCTCCGAGACCATGGCCGCAACCACGGCAGGGAGACTGGGCTCACACAACTCCAGGTAGGCACAGCGCACTTCTTTTTCTGGCATCGCCTCGCCAACAGCGGATGCCAGCTTCTCGAGGGGTGCGCGCCACAGGGGGTCACGGGAGCCGTGGGCAAACAAAATGAGGGAAGATTGGGTCATGCGAGTGAGGGGGGAGTGGTGACGATTTTCCTCAGCGGCGCAAGACGAACCATGCGAATGCCGTAAGAGAGACCGCTAAGTAAATAAGACTGGGGGCCGCTGCGGACAACCACGGCTGCCATGTGCTGAGATTGCCGATGAACGAAAACATGCTGTTCAGTAGGAAGTAGCTGATACCAACCAAGAAACCTAAAAAAACATAGCCCGCGGTACCCTCCGACCGGAAGTGGATGTAAGCGAAGGGCAGCGCAAGCAAGACCATCACCAGGCACCCCATCGGGTAAAAAAGCTTGCGCCAAAACTCAATTTCGTACTGCTGCGTGCTTTGTTGATTTTGATCCAAGTGGGATACGTATTGAAACAACTCAATGGTTCGAAGGTTGTACGGGTCCAGCAATGCCACCGACACGGTGCTGGTCGTGATTTCTGTGGGCCACACATGGTTGTCGAAGGGCATCTGAGAAATGCGGTTTTGGCTGCTGGCATTCGCCATCGGATCGGCGGGGGTGGCCGCATCGTATTGTGTGATCACACCGTTTTTTAGGCGCCAGTTTCCGTCCCCCGTGTCAACGCCGCTTTTGGCGACCAGCGTTGCCAGTAGGCGACCACCTTTGTCAAATTCATAAATGGTGATGTTCTCGAAGACAAGATTCGCGTTCATGGCACCCACGTTGACAGAGGCGCTTCGCTTGCCGTCTGGGCTGGCGGCTTTGAGCCACGCGCCGGTGCGTCCAACACTGACGCTGCCGTCGAATCGAACTTTTAAAAGTGTCTGTTCTTTGTTCAAAACGGGTGCAATGTAATCGCCGACGATGAACGTAAAAACAGCAAAGACAAGGCCCAGAGCCAACATGATCCGCAGCGCCAGCCAGGGTCCCAAGCCGCTGGCTCTCAGGATTGTGAATTCAGATGTACTGGCCAAACGGGTCAACACCAAAATCGTACCGATCAAAACGCAAATCGGCATCAATTGGTAAAGGCGCCATGGCACGCCATACATCACATACGTCAGGGCATGTGCGACTGTAAAGACATCGTTGGTATCGATCGGGCTGCGCCTGCCGATTGATGGGATCTGATCGACCAAATCAAAGAACGAAAAGAGGCCCAGAAAACCCAGCGCAATGAATCCCACTGCGATGAAGATTTCCTTGTAGAGGATCCGGCGAAGGGTCTTCACGGTTTAACCCCCAGGGCAGGCTTTTTTTGTAAAAAAGATTTGAGTTGAGGCCAAAATTCGATTTGTCTGTGCCGCTTGAGCAGCCAGAGCCCGCACACCAGCATGACACCACCGTGAAGGATAAATAGCATCGGGATCAGGCTGACTTTTTGGTAAGCAACCCAACTGCTGCTCACGGTGTGAAGGTTGAAATAAATGACGGCGCTCAGCAGTGCCATGCCGGTCTGCAGGCCGCGTTTGCCGCGGTTGTTGGCGTTTGCAATGGCCAGCGCCATTAGGACAAAGTATAGAAATCTCTGTCTTCATGGCTTTCTCAATAAGATTAGCCTTTTCCTCAAGTGTCTTATCACTTGAATAACTTGTTTTCTTTGCATAATTTACAGCTCTATAATGATTAACATAATCTTTCCATGCTGGAA
>JALQVQ010000044.1 GCA_023260315.1 Burkholderiaceae bacterium | reverse complement strand
CATTTCGGTCCAGTACTGCACCTCTTCAAAGGTACGGCCACAACCTTTACACAGGTCATCGCCCTGGCTGGTTGAGCAGATCGCGATACACGGCGTATCGGGTGTCGTGTCGAACCAAGCCTCCCAGGCCGCATAGGCATCAAACGGCATACTCGCCTCATCGGCCTCGGTCTCGTGGTAGTACACCAGCAGCGCATAAACCTCGGCCAAGGCGCGCACCTCGGCGCACAGCGTCACACCGTCGGGTGAAGGTTTTTGTGTCCGCCAATAGTTGATGGCTGACTCGATGTCAGAGATGTGGATGGCTGCCATGGGGGACTTAGTGTACCGGTGTGCGCTCAACGGCGCTCAGACCGAGCAAATGCCATGGCTTGATTAACTGCCTTTTCGCGGGCGTAAATAATCGCAATGTCAACCTCACTGAAACGGGTTTTAGCGTCTGCAATCAGGCGCTTGGCGGCAGACAAACGATCCAGCGCCCCCTGCCACAGTTCGCGCGCCACAAAGGCCTCGGCTTCGGCCCTTAGTGCCACCAAGGCTTGGCCTTGTTGCGCACTCAAACGAGCCAATAACTGCCAACCCAACGCATCATTGGGGTGGGTCGCCAACCAGGTACGCAAGGCCCCGACCACCTGCGCGCGCCGCGCATCCAGCACCGTTGAATTGGCGCTGGCCGCATAACCCGCCAACAGCAGCAGCGCCGAGCGCCGCCCCGCTTGGGCATCAGCCAAGGCCGCCTCAACCCAAGCCTGCACCGTTGCGGCGGGTATCGGCTCAAACTTGGCGGGGCTGGCCAGCCAACCCAACGCCGTCTCGCGCAACACCTGCGACACGGCGGATTGCGTAGCCGCCTCGGTCATCAATTGGCGCAGGCGCGTCCACGCCACGTCGGGGCGCTTCAGTGCCCACGCGGCCAGTGCGCCCTGGTAGTCACTCGCCCATTGTTCCACCGTGTGGATGGCGCGGCCCGCTGACCCACTGGCGGCGGGCGCCGCACTCCAACCTTGCAACACATCCACCTCGTCAGCCGAGGCGGTGACGGCGGCACGCACGCGTAACAGAGCAGAGGCATCGGGGTTGGGCATCTGCACCGCACCATCGCCCACTGGGTTGGGCTCGGCTGGTACGCTGAACAAGCGGCCTTGCATGTCTGCCACACGCTCGGTCGTTAGCGGGTGGCTGCGCAGGTAGGGAAAGGCACCATCGTCATTCAAGCGGTTGGCGTTTTGCAGGGTTTCAAATAAGCGCACAAACCCCTTCGGATCAAACCCTGCCTCCGACAACACCACCAAACCTTGGCGGTCCGCCTCTTGCTCCATGTCCCGCGAGAAGTTGAGCTGGTTTTGGATAGATGCCGCCTGCCCACCCACAATCAGTGCGGCACCTGCATCGGGGCTGGCGGCGATGGTGGCGGCACCCAAAATCATGGCGCCAATCAGCCAAGGCGCTTGGCTCTCTTGGGCTTGAATGATGCGGGCAATATGGCGCTGTGTCACATGGCTCAACTCGTGCGCCAACACCGAGGCCAGTGCGGCGTCATCCGTGGCCGATGCCAACAGCCCCAAGTGAAAGCCAAAGTAACCTCCCGGCAATGCAAACGCGTTGATGGCTTTGGGGCTGAGCAACCACAACTGCCAAGCAAACTGCTGCAACATGTCATCGGGCACATCACCGCGCGCGCGCGCCGTTGCAAACACAGGGCGCCACAGATCGGCGAGGTATTGGTTAAGCAGCGGGTCTTCCACCACCAAGCCACTGTTGTGCAAGCTGGGCATGATTTGTTGACCCAGCCGACGCTCATCCCCCAGCGTTAACGACACCCCACCACCCAAGTTGGGCAAGGTCGCGCGGGGTTGCGCAACGGTGAGTGCGGTTGGCCCCAGCAGCAGGGCGGCACCCAAAGCCCACGGCAACGCCCACGCCAAACGAGGGCGACGGCGAGTAACAAACAAGGGGGAGAGCATGTAGGTATGATGCCCTAAGTTTTGCAAAGTTTCGGAGATTGCACCGTGTCCAGCCAGCCCCCTTCACCCCTGACCCACTTTGATGCACAAGGCCAAGCCCACATGGTCGACGTGGGTGACAAAGCCAACACCAAGCGCAGTGCCACAGCAGAGGGGCGCATTGAAATGCACGCCGACACCTTGGCCCTGATCCGCGATGGCAACGCCAAAAAGGGTGATGTGTTGGGCATTGCGCGCGTGGCGGCTATACAAGCCTCCAAGCGCACCGCTGACCTCATTCCCCTGTGCCATCCCTTGGCGCTCAGTCATGTGCGCGTGGCCTTCACCACCGGTGACCAGCCCCCCCACGTTCATTGCACCGTCACCGCCGAAACCACCGGCCCCACCGGTGTTGAAATGGAAGCGCTCACCGCCGTACAAGTCGGCTTGCTGACCATTTACGACATGTGCAAAGCCGCTGACCGCGGCATGACCATGACGGGCGTGCGCCTGCTTGAAAAGATGGGCGGTAAGTCAGGCCACTGGACCGCTTAAAAGTCCGAGTACCATCGGACACGGACAACAAAACTTCAGCGGCAAACGCTTACAGAAGCGGTTTATTTTTGGCCTTGCCTTTGGGCATCACAGACGTGGTGACCACGGCCCGTACGGGTTCATGGGCACTGCTCACAGCAGGGGCTGCGCTGGCCGCAGCCTTTTTGGGCTTTTTGGATTCCTTGTTTGATTTCTGCTGACCTTTTGCCATGCTGGGCTCCAAAAATTAAAGCCGCA
>JALQVQ010000036.1 GCA_023260315.1 Burkholderiaceae bacterium | reverse complement strand
TCAAGCAAGTTGGCGAGCGGGTTAAGGTCGGCGATGCGGTCGCACAAATCGTCGAGCCCTTCACCGGCAAGACCACGGATATTTGCGCAACAGTTGCTGGCACACTTTACGCGCGGCAGGTTCTGCGATGGGCAACAACCGGGCTCGATATCGGCAAGATAGCAGGAGCTGAGGCTTTTAAAACCGGCCAGCTGCTTAGCGCCTGAACGACAAAAGAACGACAAAACACACGATGACCGCTCAACTGACCGTTACCGACCTACACAAAAGCTACGGCGCCAATGAGGTCCTGAAAGGCGTCTCGCTGCAAGCCAACGCCGGCGACGTGATCAGCATCATTGGCTCGAGCGGATCGGGTAAATCAACCTTTCTGCGCTGCATCAATTTGCTTGAAAACCCGCACGCGGGCGTCATCACGCTCGAGGGTGAGACCTTGGCCTTGACCAAGGGAAAAGACGGCATGTTGCAGGCCACTCACAAACGGCAGCTGCAGTTGTTTCGAGCCAAATTGGCGATGGTGTTTCAACACTTCAATTTGTGGGCGCATCTCAACGTGCTCGACAACATCACGGAAGCCCCCATCCACGTGCTGGGTGTTTCGAAGCCTGAAGCGCAGGCGCGTGCCCGTCATTACCTAGAAAAGGTTGGCCTGAGCGGCGCAGAGAAGAAATACCCGAGCCATCTGTCAGGCGGTCAACAGCAGCGGGTTGCAATTGCACGAGCGCTCGCCATGGAGCCCGCCGTCATGCTCTTTGACGAGCCCACCTCCGCGCTTGATCCCGAGCTTGTCGGCGAGGTGTTGCGTGTGATGCGCGGTCTTGCCGATGAGGGTCGCACCATGGTGGTCGTCACGCATGAAATGGGTTTCGCCCGCGAGGTCTCCAACCAGGTCATCTTCCTTCATCAAGGCTTGGTTGAAGAAAGCGGCGACCCCAAGCAAGTGCTGAGCGCACCTCGTAGCGATCGCCTGCGTCAATTTTTATCGGGCAGCCTGAAATAAAGGTGTCCGCGCGCATCCCACCATACGCCTCGTTGCAGGCCCTGATGGGTTTGCTCAGGACTTACGCATGGGGTGAAATCAAGCAACAGCCTTGGCGCACCCTCAGCGTTGTGGTGACGATCGCGTTGGGAGTGGCCCTGGCATTGGGTGTTCACTTGATCAACCACTCAGCCCTGAACGCATTCAGTCAGGCCAGCAACACCGCCCAAGGAGCGCCCGATTGGACACTCAGGAGTCGCTCGGATGCGCCGTTGCCTTTCAACGCGTGGACACGCCTCCAACAACAACCCGACATCACGTTGATGGCGCCAGAGGTCGAGGGGGTCGTCCGTTTGCGGGTGTCACACAACCCGGAAGTCACTGTACCGCTCACCCTCATCGGCATGGACACGTTGGCACAAGCCGGGTTCAATCCAGCGCAATTGCCACAAAGCGCAGCCACGACCGATCGGTTGGCGTTTTTCGCACCCGACAGCATTTACCTCAACGCCGATGCCTTGGCGCTGTGGTCAACACCGCCAAAAACAGTTGACGTCTTCGTCGATGGTCAATGGGTCAGCCTGGCAATCAGAGGCCGCGTCGCGCATACGGGATCGGTAGCGGGTGTCATGGACGTTGCGGCGGCCCAAGCCCTCCTGGGTCTCGGTGATGACCTTCACCGCATACAGATTCGCGTGAGTGGCGACGTTGCAGGACTCACCGCCAGCGCCCTCGCGACCCGTTGGCAATTGTCAGAACAATGGGTCTTGCAAGCGCCCTCGCAAAGTGCAAACCAGCTCGCGCGCATGACGCAGGCTTACCGAGTGAATCTGACCGTATTGGCACTCGTCGCGCTTTTTACAGGCACTTTTTTGGTCTTCGCGGCATTGTCTTTGAGCGTCACCAAACGCTTGTCCCAATTCGCGCTGCTCGGTATCTTGGGTCTGACGCGCCCCGAGCGTTTACGCGTCGTCCTGAGTGAAGCTGCCATTCTGGGCCTACTCGGCAGCGCATTGGGTGTGGTCCTGGCCGCGGCGCTGGCGACCACGGCACTTCGCACCCTGGGCGGCGACCTGGGCAGCGGCATGTTTTCTGGGAACACCACGACCCTGCAATGGGATGTGCCCGCCACCCTGCTGTTCATGATTCTCGGGGTCACAGCCACATTATTAGGGGCCTGGTGGCCAGCCCAACGCGCGGCCAACCTGCAACCAGCCATGGCCATCAAAGGCCTTAGCGTTCAGGAAAATGTCGCCCCCAAACGGCAGCTTTGGATGGCTGCCGTGACACTCTTGATCAGTGCCGCCCTTTGTTTACTGCCCCCGATTGCCGGCATGCCGCTGGGGGCCTATCTCGGCATCGCGCTTCTCCTGCTGGGCGCCATGATCGGCCTACCGCCGCTGGTGACGTGGCTGCTCGCAAAGGCACCACGCATGTGGTTCGAGCACCATCTACCGTTACTGGCGCTGAGTCGGGCACAACGGATTCCGCACACTGGCGCAACGGCCATCAGCGGGATTGTTGCCAGCTTGGCTCTGGCTGTTGCCTTGACCGTGATGGTGGGCAGTTTTCGGTTTTCCGTCAGCCAGTGGTTGGATACGGTACTCCCCGCTGACCTCTACTTGCGCACCAGCGCCCCGGGTCGCAACGATGCGACGCCCCTGTTTAATGACGCTGTGGTGTCGGCATTAAAGGCGGCACCGGGCGTCGCAAGCGTGCGGGGTCAACGGATCACCGAGGTGATCATCGACGCCGAAAGCCCACCGGTCACCATCATGGCCCGCCAGCTGCCGCGTCTGGCCAACGGTCATCCCAGCGATACACCACTGGTCAGCACCGTCCCAGACGCGACTGCCATGCGCACAGCCGATACCTATCCCGTTTGGATCAGTGAGGCCATGCGTGACCGCTTTGAGCTGACGCTCGGCGCGCCGATTCCAGCGCTCGCCGTGGCGCTACCCGGACGAACCCCGCTCGTCGCAGGTATTTGGCGCGATTACGCCCGGCAAAGTGGCAGCATTGTGATTGACCACGCCGACTACGCCGCGCTGACGGGCGAGCGTCGCTTTTCAGACCTCGGCATCACACGGACACCCAACAACGCCAACGCCCCATCGGGTGAAGTGTTGCAGACCACCGTTCGGGATATCGTCGCCGATCAGCTCGGACCTGCGGTTGCCAACGATCTGTTGATCACTGCATCAGATGCCATCCGCGCCGCTTCACTGCGTATTTTTGACCGCAGCTTCGCGATCACAACCTGGTTACAAATGGTGGCCATTGGCATCGGCCTATTCGGTATCGCCAGTAGCTTCAGCGCGCAGGTTTTGACGCGCCATCGGGAGTTTGGCATGCTGATGCACTTGGGCTACACCCGTGGCCAGCTGCAGCGCATGGTCACTGCCGAAGGCCTGATCTGGAGCGTCATCGGTGGGTTCGTGGGCGCCGCGCTGGGGCTGATCGTGAGCGCGGTGTTGGTCT
>JALQVQ010000034.1 GCA_023260315.1 Burkholderiaceae bacterium | reverse complement strand
GGCGCTGACTGTGGCGATGATGCGTTCGAGCGAAATCTCCGCCAATACGCGCACTCGCGTGTTGTTGAGGCCCAAACGGCGCGCCCGCATGGCGACCTGCGCGCCCGACTCTTCGCCACTCACATAAAGGGTCGGCACCTCAAGGCTCAGGCTGTGCAGGGCTTGCAGCAGCAAGGTTGACTTGCCAATTCCTGGGTCACCGCCAATGAGGGTGACACCGCCGTCGACCAGACCCCCGCCCAGAACGCGGTCAAGTTCGTCGATGGCGGTGGGGAGGCGCGCAAACTCGCTGGCCTCAATGTCCGCCAAGTTGGCGACCGGCTGTGGCGCCGCCAGACCTTGGAAGCGGTTTTTGGAAGGACCACTCGCCGCTTCAGGGACGCCTTCTTGGAGGCTATTCCATGCGTTGCAATCGGGACATTTACCCAACCATTTTTTACTGGTCCCGCCACACTCGGCGCAAATGTAAATTGACTTATCTTTGGTCATGTTGTGTTAACCAGCTGCGCTTATCCGGCCAAGGCCGGAAAGAGCTGGAGCAATCCTTTGGCGATCACCTCGACGGATAAGGCCGCCAGGATCAGTCCCATCAAACGCGTCATGACGTTGATGCCAGTTTTGCCGAGCACCCTTGAAATGGCGGGGGCTGTAGAAAAGCAGAGGAAGGTCAATGCCGCAATGACAACGCCGTATCCCAAAAGGGCGGCGTGCTGCCAGAAATTCTGCGCTTGGTCCGCATAAATCACCACGGTTGACATGGTGGCGGGGCCCGTGAGCAGGGGAATGGTGAGTGGTACAACGGCAACCGAATGGCGGCTGTGATCAAGCGATACCGACTGCGCGCTGATGGCGTCAACGTCTTCATCGTGCGTCGCTGCCTCTGCGGTACGTGCGTTGATCATCGATAACGCCGATGTCAGCATCAACAAGCCACCACCGACTTGAAAGCTCGCCAAGGAAATGCCGAAAAAGCCGAGGATGGCGAGTCCGAAAAGCGCGCAAATGGCGATGACGGCGAAGCTGGTGAACGAGGCCACTTGAACTGTCCGCCTGATTTGCGTGCGGGTAAATCCCTCGGTGTAATGCATGAAAAAGGGAACGATCGCCAAGGGATTGACGATGGCAATGAGGGTGATGAGCGGCTTGAAGTCCATGCACCAATTGTCAACGACAAAAGCCGGTTGGCCGCCTAACGTCCGCCAGAGACCTCGACCATTGACATGGTTGTGTAGCTGGCTTGCTCAGACGCCAACCAAACGATGGCTTGGGCCACTTCTTCTGCGCTACCGCCGCGACCCATTGGCACGCTGGCTGCGAGATCGTTGACGCGATTGGGTAGCCCGCCTGAGGCATGAATATCGGTGTCAATCAAGCCTGGCCGAACCGCGTTAACACGAATGCCCTGCGCGGCCACTTCTTGGGCCAGTCCGTGGGTCAGAACATCCATTGCGCCCTTGCTGGCCGCGTAGTCGACATACTGATTTGCGCTGCCGAGTCGTGATGCCGCGCTTGAGACGTTGATAATCGCGCCGCCGCCTTTGCCAAGGGCGGTGCTCATGCGTTTAACCGCCTCACGACAGCACAAAAATGCGCTGATGGTGTTGGTGGTGAACATGCGCAACAGGCGAGCCTCAGTCATGTCTTGAACCCGGGCTGTTTTGTCGACCACGCCGGCGTTGTTAACCAGAACATCGATACGGCCAAATTGGGCATCGACCGCAGCGAACAAGGCCATCACGCCGGCCTCATTGCTCACGTCCGCCTGCACGCAAACCGCATGCCCCCCAGCGGCGTTGATGGCGTCTGCAACCCGTTGTGCCGGGCCTTGTTGGCTCTGGTAGTTGATGACAACCGCATAGCCTTGGCTGGCTGCCAATGTGGCTGTCGCCGCACCGATGCCGCGCCCCCCACCCGTGATGAGCATGACCTTTTGTGTGGCGCTGGCATTCATTGAGGACCCCTAACAGTTAGAGACGTAAGAGACGCGCGACATCACGCGAAAAATAGGTCAGGATGCCATCTGCACCGGCGCGTTTGAAGGCCAGCAGGCTTTCGAGCATGACGGCGTCGTGGTCGAGCCAGCCGTTTTGGGCGGCCGCTTTGAGCATCGCGTACTCGCCGCTGACCTGATAGGCAAAGGTCGGGACCGCAAAGGTTTCTTTGACGCGGCGCACCACATCGAGGTATGGCATGCCGGGTTTGACCATCACCATGTCCGCGCCCTCTGAAATATCCAATGCAACCTCGCGCAGTGCCTCATCCGTATTACCCGGGTCCATTTGGTAAACCTTCTTATTGGCCTTGCCGAGGTTCGCTGCCGAACCCACTGCGTCGCGGAATGGGCCGTAAAAAGCCGATGCGTATTTCGCGCTGTAGGCCATGATGCGTGTGTGGATGTGGCCCGCGGCCTCAAGGGCTGTGCGAATCGCCGCAATTCGGCCATCCATCATGTCGCTGGGTGCAACGATGTCAACGCCGGCAGCCGCTTGGGCGAGTGCCTGTTTGACCAACACCTCAACCGTTGCGTCGTTGATGATGTAGTTGTGATCATCCAGCAGGCCATCCTGACCGTGGCTGGTGTAAGGGTCGAGCGCCACATCGGTCATGATGCCCAAGTCAGGGAAGCGCTCTTTGAGCGCGCGAACCACGCGTGGCACCAGCCCATCGGGGTTAAAGGCTTCGCGACCATCGGGCGTCTTCAGTGAGCCATCGATCACTGGAAATAACGCCATCACGGGTATGCCCAAGTCCACGCACTCTTGCGCAACTGGCATCAGGTTGTCGAGGCTCAATCGCTCCACACCTGGCATAGACGTCACCGTCTCGCGGCGATCGTCACCGTCGAGAACGAAAACGGGATAAATGAGGTCGTCAACGCGGAGGTGGTTTTCTCGAACCAGTCGACGCGTGAAGTCGTCGCGGCGGAGCCGGCGTGGCCGGTTGTTTGGGTAGGCGCTGAGGGCAGAAAGGTCGATGGTCATGGTGTTATTTTGACAAAATTGCGACGGTTTGGCTGTCTTCCCTAGAATAGAGAATCGTTTGGCCCCAATTAAAGAAAGAAGCGCTGCCCTCGCAAGCGAACAAGATGCTCTGGATTAAATCACTTCACATTGTTTTTGTCGCCAGCTGGTTTGCAGGCTTGTTTTACTTGCCCCGAATCTTTGTGAATCTCGCAATGGTGCCAGCAGACAGTCATGCTGAGCGTGACAGGTTGCTGCTGATGGCGCGTAAGTTGATGCGCTTTACAACCTTGCTGGCACTGCCGGCCGTCGCCTTAGGTCTCACGTTATGGGCGTACTACCGCATCGGGTTTGGCCCCGGAAATGGCTGGATGCATGCCAAGTGGGTTGTCATTTTGCTGACGCTGGGTTACCACCACGCTTGCGGCACGATGCTGCGTAAATTTGAGGCGGGTGCGGTCACGCGCAGTCATGTCTGGTTTCGTTGGTTCAATGAGATACCGGTTGTGTTGCTCCTGATCGCCGTTGTGTTGGTCGTTGTGAAGCCCTTTTAAAGGGCGGTATTTGTCTACCGTCCGCACGGTCGCTGCCCATGCCTAAGCGCTCGACTGCGACGCCGCTCGCGTTGGCGTTTGCCTTGCTGATTACCTATGCAAGCTTGTACCCTTTCGCGGGTTGGCGGGGTGCCGGCGTCCCGCTATGGGACCTGATCGTTGCGCCCTGGCCACGTTACTGGACATGGTTTGATGTCATTGCCAATTGGTTGGGTTACGCCCCGCTTGGTTTCTTATTGGCATGGACCTTGGGTCGCTCCCACCGCCCTTTATCCGGCGCTTTTTGGGCGGTCATTTTGTCCAGCGGCCTGTCTTTGAGCCTCGAGTGGATGCAGGGCTTTTTGCCGCAGCGAATCCCGTCGAACGTGGATTGGTTGCTTAATACGGCGGGTGCTTTCATCGGCGCCATTGCGGCCCTGTTACTTGGGCGTTTGGCCTTGATCGAGCGGATCGAACGCTGGCGTCAACAACATTTGGTCGCGGACAGCAGAACTGACCTGGTGTTGCTAGCCCTCTGGCCAGTGGCCATTTTGTACCCCGCCTCGGTGCCCTTCGGCCTTGGGCAGGTGCGCGAACGACTTAGCGCCTGGCTCCCGAACTTTCAAGGGGTTGATCTTTTTGGACAAACGTACCTCGCCCCTTTTGGACACTGGTTGACCGAGGTGCCTCCCCCTTTAAGCCCCTACGGTGAGTTGACCACCATGGCGCTCGCCTTGCTGGCACCCTGCCTGCTGGCGATGGCGGCCATGCGTACCCGCGTCGGCCGCTGGGCTGTTGTGGTGTTGGTCATGTGGGTGGCGGCAACGATGGGGCTGGTTTCTGGCACATTGACGTATGGGCCCGATCGTGCGCTTG
>JALQVQ010000272.1 GCA_023260315.1 Burkholderiaceae bacterium | reverse complement strand
CTAGAGGGCAAAGCGCTGGTCGACAGCGCCACTGCGCGCCGCCTGTTCACCCTGATCTGCGTGATGCACTGGGGCTGAAATGGGCAACCTACCCTCCTCAGTCTTATTCTGCTGCGACCACAATGCTGTGCGCTCGCCCATGGCCGCGGCGATCGGCGCTGGTCTTCCCGTCTCCGAGGCGTCTGGCTCAATGGTCATCGACATCGGCGGCGGCACCACGGAAGTGGGCATCATTTCTCTGGGCGGCATGGTCTACAAAGGCAGCGTGCGCGTCGGCGGCGATCGTTTCGATGAGGCCATCATCAGCTACATCCGCCGCAACTACGGTATGTTGATCGGTGAGCCAACGGCTGAGGCCATCAAAAAGACCATCGGCTCTGCCTTCCCCGGCGGCGATGTGAAGGAAATGGAAGTCAAAGGTCGCAACCTGTCAGAGGGTGTGCCACGCTCGTTCGTGATTTCCTCCAATGAAATTCTTGAGTCGCTCACGGAGCCCCTCAACAACATCGTGTCAGCCGTCAAAACGGCGCTCGAGCAAACCCCACCTGAGCTGGGGGCCGACATTGCAGAGCGCGGCATGATGCTCACCGGTGGTGGTGCGCTGTTGCATGACCTTGATCGCCTCCTCTCTGAAGAGACTGGCCTGCCTGTGCTGGTCGCTGAAGACCCCCTCACCTGTGTGGTTCGCGGATGCGGCATGGCACTTGACCGCATGGACAGCCTGGGCACCATCTTCTCGCACGAATAACCGGCGGCACGCCTCAAACTTGCTGCCCATCACCCCGTGCTAGACCGCTCACCGCCGGCTCTCTTTAAACAGGGCGTGACGGCGTTCGTTAAGCTGACCATTTGCGCGGGACTCTCTTTCGGGCTCATGGGCATTGACCGGCATGCCGGCGTCGGCGAGTCCGTCCGGGCCGCACTGGCCACTGCGCTATACCCAGTGCAGTTTGCGCTGCGACAACCCATGGTGTGGGCTGCCGGCATGGCGGACTTCCTACAGCGACACGGCGACGCGATCACCGAAAACCAGCGCCTCGAAAGGGCACTGCTTGAGTCGTCGCTACAAGCGCAGCGGACGCAGTACCTCACCATCGAAAACCAGCGCCTCGAGGCATTACTGGAACTCCGCGCCATACAAAGCAACCACAGCATCGCTGCACGCGTTGTCGCTGAGACGCCCGACACCTATGCTGCTCGCGTGGTGATTGACAAAGGCAGCGTAGACGGCGTTTTAGCCGGCGCTGCCGTGATCGACACCCAAGGCGTGTTTGGGCAAGTCACCACGGTTTATCCGTTCAGCAGCGAAGTGACCTTGATCACCGACCCCAACCATGCCACACCGGTCATGAATGCCCGTACCGGTACCCGTGCGGTTTTGTTTGGTGCGCAAAAGAGCGGTCCGCCGTTGCTTGAGATGCGGTATGTCAATGCCAACGCCGATGTCAAAGCCAATGACGTGTTGCTCACAAGTGGCATCGATGGTGTCTACCCGCCGGGGCTCCAAGTGGCAACCGTCAACGAGTTGCCCGATACGCTTGATGCGAACTACAGCACCCTCTATTGCACGCCAAGCGCGCGCGTTGCCATCACCCGCGAGGTGCTGGTGGTCATTCCGAGTCAACCTGCCGCACCGACAGCGGCAGAAACCGATAGCGGAGGCAAGCCATGATGCGTCGCGGCCAGCCACTTTTGCTACCGGTGTCACCCCTGTTCATGGCATCGTCACTGGTTGCGATGCTTTTACTCAACATGTTCCTCAGCGACTTACTGGGGCCGTCAGGCGTTTGGCTGCCTGATCTTTTGGCGCTGGTCTTGGTTTTCTGGAACGTTCACCAACCGCGACGGGTCAGTATCGGCTGGGCTTTCTTTTTTGGCCTGCTAATGGATGTGCATGCCAGCGCGTTGTTGGGCCAACATGCCCTCGCTTACAGCGTGCTGTCCTATTTCGCCATATCGATGCACCGCCGCCTGCGCTGGTTCCCTGTGGATGGCCAGGCACTACAGTTGATCCCCTTACTGCTCACTGCACACCTGCTCCAGTGGGCCGTGCGTTGGGTCGTTGGTGACGGCCTACCGGGTTGGCCTGCCCTCATTGCACCCGCACTTGAGGCGACGTTGTGGCCGGTTGTAACAGTGATACTCTTGGCGCCACAGCGGCGAGCCCACAACCCCGACGAAAACCGTCCTCTCTGATGCACAGCCCATGAAAGAGTTGCGCAACGTTGAAGCAGATCTGCGGCAATTTCGACTGCGGGCACTGGTGGCGACCGTCGCTGTCATCATCGCCTTTGTGCTCATTTGGGCACGCGCCTACTATCTGCAGGTCGTGCAGTATGAAACCCTCAACGAGCAAGCCGAACGCAACCGCACCGCCGTTGTTCCTGTCGTACCGATGCGCGGTGAAGTGGAGGATCGCAACGGCGAAATCCTCGCTTCAAATTACTCTGCCTACACGCTTGAGGTGACGCCTTCAAAGGTCGCTAACTTGAACGAACTGCTCGATGAGCTCGAGGCAATCGTCAGCATTAGTAAGCGTGATCGACGGCGATTTGCGAAACTGTTAACCGAGACCAAGGCCTTCGAGGCGATCCCAATCCGGACGCTCTTGACCGACGAGGAGGTGGCCCGGTTTGCGGCACAGCGTTGGCGCTTTCCGGGCGTTGAAATTCGCGCACGATTTTTTCGCAGCTACCCCTTTGGGGCCACAGCCAGCCACTTGATTGGCTACATCGGGCGTATCAACCAGCGCGAGCAAGACAGCATAGAGGAGTGGTCAGACGAGGACCGCGCCAACTACCGTGGCACGGACTACATTGGCAAGCTGGGTATCGAACAGTTCTACGAGAAAGAGCTCCACGGAGAGACGGGGATCGAACGCATCGAGACCTCCGCCGGTGGCCGCGCCGTGCGTATTTTGGACAGTCGCCCCGCACGCCCTGGGCGCACCGTCGAGCTGACCATCGACGCCAAACTGCAACAAATGGTGGAGCAGCTTTATGGGAGCCGCCGAGGCGCCCTGGTGGCCATTGACCCTCGAAGTGGGGAAGTCCTTGCATTCGTCAGTTCGCCGACATTCGATCCCAACTTATTTGTTGAAGGCATCGATGTTGAGAGCTGGCGTGCCCTGGCAGACTCACCGGACAAGCCCCTGCTGAACCGTGCCATCCGAGGTCGTTACCCACCCGGCTCAACCTACAAGCCGTTTATGGGCCTTGCCGCGCTCGAGCTTGGCAAGCGAACGCCCCAAGCGACCACCTATGACCCTGGCTACTGGATTTTTGGCGATAACAAATTCCGCAGCCACGGCGACGAAGGGCTCGGCAATGTCGACCTGCGAACCAGTATCGTCAAGTCCAGCAACACCTACTATTACGCGTTGGCGAATGACCTTGGCGTCGACGCCATCCATGACTTCATGGCGCCCTTCGGTTTTGGGCAATTGACTGGCATTGACCTGTTCGGCGAGCAAACCGGCATACTTCCCAGCCAAGACTGGAAGCGCAATGCCTACAAACGTGCCGACCAACAGCGTTGGTACGCGGGTGAAACCATCTCACTCGGTATTGGGCAAGGCTACAACGCATTCACCATGCTGCAATTGGCAACCGCAACCGCAACACTGGCCAACCGCGGGATTCAATACCCGCCCCATTTGATGCGTGCGATACGAGAGTCTCGCAGCAGTGAAACACGTACGGTCGCCCAAACCACCCCCCGCGATTTAGGCCTAAACAAAAAGAACCTTGAAACCGTCATAGAAGCCATGGTGGGGGTCACACAAGACGGTACGTCGCGGCTGTCGTTTGTGGGTGCGCCTTATTTGAGCGCCGGTAAAACAGGAACGGCACAGGCGGTGACCATTGGCCAAAACGAAAAATATGACGCGAAGAAACTTGCCGAATTCGAGCGCGACCACTCGTTGTACATCGCCTTTGCACCCGCCGCCGAGCCTGAGGTTGCATTGGCCATCATTGTTGAAAATGCGGGCTTCGGTAGCGCGCACGCGGCACCCATTGCACGGCGTGTTTTCGACTACATGCTGCTGGGGCTTTATCCCAGTGAAGAGGACATTGCCGCGGTTCAAAAAGGACTCGCAACGGCCCCGATAGGCAAACCGCGTCTGAAGGTCGATGTGCCCCTCATCCGAACACCGGATCCAACGACACTCGAATAAATCGGCGGTCCTCAGCCGCTCACATAGGCATCCCAGGCGGTCTTCGCAATCAGGGCGGCCACCACCAGCATGAAGGCGATGCGAACAAAGCCTGAACCGTGCCGTAACGCCAAGCGTGTACCGATCAGGCTACCGGCAACGTTGGCGATCGCGATGAAGACCACCAAATGCCACCAAATGTGACCGGTGGCGATGAACAGCACCAGCGCAGCCATGTTGGATGCGAGATTCAAGAGTTTGGCGCTCGCACTCGCGTGCAAAAAATCAAAGCCCAAAAAGCGAACCATCGCAAAGATAAAAAAGCTGCCTGTGCCAGGGCCAAAAAAACCATCATAGCCACCGATCACAAAGCCCAATAACCCCATAACCACGCGCTCTTGCCGGGCGGATAAGCGGGGCGCATGGTCACGACCCATGTCCTTTTTTGCAAGGGTGTAAACGAAGACGGCGAGCAACACAAAGGGCAATGCCTTGCGAAAGCCATCAGGTGAGACTTGCGTCACCGCCCACGCGCCCAAGAACGACCCCATCACCGCCAATAACAGTGCAGGAAGGAGGCTTCGCCACGGCATCCTCACGCGGTGGGCATACTGCCAGGCAGCCGCAGCGGTCCCCCACATGGAGGCGCTCTTATTGACACCGAACAAGGTCGCGGGGTGTGCCGTGGGGAACACGGCAAACATCGCTGGAACCAAAATCAGGCCGCCGCCGCCAACGATGGCGTCAACAAAGCCTGCAAGAAACGAGGCGACGGTAACGGTGATGAGTTCCATGCTTTTTAAAAAGGGGAGAAGCAAAAAAAAGCACCGGCAAAAGCCGGTGCGTTTTTGTCTCTTTGGACTTATGGTTCGAATTGTCTCCTCGACCCTCGCTCTAGTAAAAACACACAGATCACCATGTGGATTCACGCGTAGGAACAATGTACCAAGGGATCACCTTTCAGCGCATGGGGACTTTCCCTCATAAATCGGCCAAAGGGCCGAGGTATTCACCGAATTTTAATACTTATGTGTTGCTTAAAATCCAGCGAGCTGCTTTCTCTGCAATCATGAGCGTGGGACTGTTGGTGTTTCCACTCGTGATTGTTGGCATCACCCCCGCATCCACCACGCGCAACCCAAGCACCACGCCGCCAGCGCCATCGCGCACCCGCAAGTGCGGGTCGACCACTGCCAGCGGGTCGTCATCGCGCCCCATCTTTGTGGTGCCAACCGGATGAAAAATCGTGGTTGCAATATCGCCGGCAAGTCTCGCCAAGTCGTCATCTGTTTGATACTGGACGCCAGGCTTAACCTCAGTCGGTTGAAAATTTTCCAACGCAGTTTGCGAAACAATGTCACGGGTTAAACGCAATGAATCCGCCGCAATTTTCCGGTCTGTCTCGGTGCTCAAATAGTTAGGGGCAATCGCTGGCGCCTGTGTGGCATCGGGGCTCTTAATGTGAACGGTCCCGCGACTGGTCGGATTGAGGTTACACACACTCGCGGTGAAGGCGTTGAAACGATGCAACGGTTCGCCAAACGCATCCAGGCTCAGCGGCTGTACGTGATATTCGAGGTTGGCATGCGGCTGGCTTGGGTCAGACTTAACGAACGCGCCCAATTGACTGGGAGCCATGCTCATCGGGCCTGAGCGCTTCAACGCATACTCCAAGCCGATCATGGCCTTACCCCACAAACTATTCGCCATGGTGTTGAGCGTCTTGACGCCCTTGACCGAAAACACCGCTCTAATTTGCAAGTGGTCTTGCAAGTTAGCGCCGACCCCAGGGAGATTCACAACGGGCGTCACACCGGCCTTGTGGAGCACCGCGGGGTCACCAATACCCGAACATTCCAGCAGCTGCACGGAACCAATGCTGCCGGCACTCAGAATCAAAGATGACTTCGCCGCCACCGCATAGCGCCGACCCGCGCGCTGATCAACCACCCACGCGCCCGCACAGCGCCAAAGCCCTTGTGGCGTTTTTTCTAGCGCCAGCTTTTCGACTTGGGTTTCTGTACGGATGACCAAGTTGGGCCGCCCCTTAACGGGATTTAAAAATGCCTTTGATGCGTTCCACCGCCAGCCTTTACGCTGGTTGACCTCAAAGTAAGCGACACCGGCGTTGTCACCGCGGTTGAAATCGGGCGTCGCTGGAATGCCTTTTTGTTGCGCCGCGAGAGCGAACGCATCCAGCACATCCCAACGCAACCGCTGCCGCTCGACGCGCCACTCGCCCCCGCCGCGATGCCACGGGTTCTTTTCACCAGCTGCGTGGTCTTGGCTGTGGTGCGATTCGTGCGCCAAAAAATCAGGCAAGGCATTTGACCAGCCCCAATCAGCATCACCCGTTAGGGTCGCCCATTGGTCGTAGTCTCGGGCTTGCCCACGCATGTAAATCATGCCGTTGATGCTTGAGCAACCACCCAAGGTTTTGCCACGGGGGTAACGCAAGCGACGCCCATTCAGGCCAGGCGTGGGCTCGGTCTCATACAACCAATCCGTCCGAGGGTTCCCAATGCAATACAGATAACCGACGGGGATGTGAATCCAATGATAGTTGTCGGGTTTGCCAGCCTCGATCAACAACACGCGCTTGCTCGGGTCTGCGCTCAGGCGATTGGCTAAGAGGCAACCCGCCGTACCCGCCCCGACGATGACGTAATCAAAAACATCCGCCGCTTCTACGGCTGTATCAAACGGTGTTGTCATCACCTGATTCCTTGGGTTCATTCGGTTGTGTTGCCTGCAGAATCTCCGCGTCTGACAGCGCAAAATCACCGCGCTCAAACGCGGCCAGCACCGCCAGTGCCTGGGGCTCCCAACGGCTGGGCACTTGAACGCGAGCAGGGATGGCGCCTGCTAGCAACGCATGCATTTGCAAGGTGTGCACATCCGCTACCGCCACCGGCACGCCCGCCGCTTGTAAGCAACCCTGTACCACCATGGCCTGAGTGGGGTCGGCATAGCGCGCGACGGTTATCCAATCGTCTGCATCAGCGACAGGGTTGGGATGATTCACGCGGCTTATTTTGAGGTCGGCATGACAAACTCGGCTCCCTTGCCGATGCTTGCTGGCCAACGCTGCATGACGGATTTCTGTTTGGTGTAGAAGCGCACACCCTCCTCGCCGTAAGCGTGCATGTCGCCAAACAAGCTGCGCTTCCAACCACCAAAACCATGCCACGCCATCGGAACCGGGATCGGCACGTTAATGCCCACCATACCCACCTGGATCTGGCGCGCAAACTCTCGGGCCACATTGCCGTCGCTGGTGAAACAGGCCACGCCGTTGCCAAACTCGTGATCGTTGATGATCTGCACCGCCTCTGCGAAATCAGGCACACGAACACAGGCCAATACAGGGCCGAAGATTTCTTCCTTGTAGATGCGCATGTCGGTTGTCACGTTGTCGAACAGCGTCGCACCCAACCAGAAACCGTTGTCGCAACCGGCACCGGCATCCGCGCCTTTGAAGCCGCGGCCGTCCACCAACAGGTTGGCACCCTCGGCCACACCGATGTCAATGTAATTGGTGATGCGCTGTTTGGCCGCTTCGGTCACGATCGGACCCATTTCGGCATCCAACTCCACACCGTTTTTGATTTTCAATTCACGCGCACGCTCGACCAACTTTGGCAACACGCGGTCAGCCACATCGCCAACAAACACCGCCACAGAAATCGCCATGCAGCGCTCGCCTGCCGAACCGTAAGCCGCACCCATGAGCGCATCAACGACTTGATCAATATCGGCATCTGGCATCACCACCATGTGATTCTTTGCGCCACCCAGCGCTTGCACACGCTTACCGTGATGCGCGCCAGTTTCGTAGATGATGTTGGCAATCGGGGTTGAGCCCACGAAGCTCAGGGCTTGCACGTCAGGGTGCACCATCAGGGCATCAACCGACTCTTTGTCGCCTTGCACCACGTTGAATACGCCATCCGGCAAGCCGGCTTCGCGTAACAACTCGGCCATCAACAGGCTGGCGCCGGGATCGAGCGGGCTGGGCTTCAACACAAAGGTGTTGCCACAAGCGATCGCCACGGGGTACATCCACATGGGCACCATCACGGGAAAGTTAAACGGCGTAATGCCTGCCACAACGCCCAAACTTTGGCGCATGGTCCAGTTGTCGATACCGGTGGAGACCTGCTCGGTGTAATCACCTTTCAGCAACTGGGGAATGCCACAAGCGAACTCAACAATGTCGATACCGCGCGTCACCTCACCCTGGGCATCGGTGAACACCTTGCCGTGCTCGGCAGTGATGATGCGGGCCAAATCATCGCGGCGTTGATTCAAGAGCTCCAAAAATTTAAACATCACCCGTGCGCGACGCAAGGGCGGCGTGTTGGACCATGCGGGGAAAGCGGCTTTGGCTGCTGCGACGGCCGCATCCACATCCGCACTGTTAGCTAAGCAAACTGAACCCGTCACCGCCCCTGTCGCTGGGTTGGTCACGTCTTGGCGGCGGTTGGAACTGCCAGGGGTCACTTGGCCATTGATGACGTGGCCGATCGTCGCGATATTTGAATTGCTCATGACTTTGGAAGGGTTTTGAAAAACAAAAGGCCCCGCTTTAGGGCTGCTGTCTGGATTTTAGGGGCGCGGCGTGGTGCTGACCACTTGAAATAGCTGAAGTCTGATATTTGTATTTCTTATATCATTACCTCATGGACATCCAACGTTTGCGCATTTTTATCGCCGTGGCCCAAACGGGCAGCCTCTCGCGGGCGGGCGAAAAGGTCCACCTCAGCCAACCGGCCGTGAGCCTGCAAATCAAACAACTCCAAACCGAATTGGGAATGACACTCTTTCAGCGTGAGGCGCAAGGCATGCGCCTCAGCGAAGACGGTGCAGCGCTGTTACCGTGGGCCGAGCGCGTCGTGAGCGCCATGGCCGCCTTCACACAACAGGCGCAACGCCTGCACACGGAGTTACGTGGGCAACTGGCAATCGGCACCATCCTAGATCCTGAATTCACGCGCTTGGGCGCCTTCCTCAAGGCGCTGGTTAGCCGAGCGCCAAAAGTCCAAACGGTTATGCGCCATGGCATAAGCGGCCAGGTACGCAACCTCTTGGCCAGTGGTGAGTTGGATGTGGCATTTTTTTTGGGTAACCCCAATGCCATCGAAGGGCCGCAGCGGGAACCTCGTTGGCACTGCGAAACGCTCAGCCACTTTCGCTACCGGGTTCTGGCACCCGCCGGTTGGGGTCCCCGAGTCAATGGTCAAGACTGGGCAGGTTTGGCCCGCCTGCCGTGGATCATCACCCCGCCCGAGTCGGCTCACCACCGCTTACTCAACAGCGTCACGCAACCACTCGGACTGACGCTAGAGCGGGCCGCGCTCGTCGATCAAGAGTCCTCAATGGTGGACTTGGTGCGGTCCGGTGTGGGGTTGTCTTTGGCGCGTGAATCCATCGCCATCCACGAGGCCCAAGCCAGCGGCTTGGTCATTGCCGATGCCGTGAGTCTGGCCTGTGAGCTGAGCTTCATCCACCTCGCGGCACGCAGCCACGAGCCCGCTATTCAGGCTGCGCAAGCAGCCTTGCGCGAGGTCTGGCAACCTTGAAGCCTAACCTGCAGGAACGGGCTCAGGCACCAGCAGCGTACCGTTGCGCAGACCGCGTACCGTCAACAGGCTGAGCGCCAAAATCACCACGCTGACCAGTGCCAAAACCACCACTGAGAGTTGTTGCATCCAAGCGTCGTTCGCGGCGCCAGATGCGGCCATGGCGTCCCCTAACACCAGCGTCAAGCTGGCCAGCGACGCCAACGGGAACGATAACGCCCAGAACCCCATGTGAAAACCAGCACGCCGGGCGCGCGCCATCACAGGCGCAACCCACAACAAACAAAAAGCAGCCATCGCCCAGGCCATTTGCATCAACCAGGTGGGCGACTGAAATTGAAACGCCACAACCCCCAGCACCGATGGCGGCGCGACCGAAATAAACCATGTGGGTAACAAACGATCGGGCAGCACGCTGTGCGCGGCGCGGCGCGCCAATACCAATAACAAAACCAACGGCCAAAAAAACAAACCAATACTGGCCTGCATAACCGACCAGTCGACATGCCCAAGCGCCAAGCCAGGCAGCGGCGCCACCACGTTACCCACAACCGGGACAAACAAAACAGGGGTGATCCCCGCCCACATAGGGGTCGTGTGGCCAGCGGCATCGGTCACAGCGGGCTTGAGCCACTTGGACAACACCCACCACGTCACCCACAATTGCGCAGCGGCCACCACAAACCACAGCGCAGACAACCACGGCTGTGGTCCGAACCACCGCGCACCACAAGCGATTAACAGCAACAACCCCACGGGAACTGTCGCCAGAAAAGCGTGGCGAACGGGATGATTCAAATCCTCTGCAAGAGCTTGCGGGAACTGCACCGCGCGCCGAATCGACAACACCGCCAACACGGCAAAAACCACCAATGCCAACACCGCCAGCGCTTGCGACAATGCGGCAGCAGGGACGCCCATCAGCGGTTCAGCACGACCCCACGCCAAGGACAAACCGCCCAGCCCCATCACCGGTGTGAACCAAGCCAACGACAAAAATTTAAGCGGGGGTGCAGACATTCAAATCTTTCAGAGTCAGGATTGGTCCGCAGCAGCAACCTGCACGGGTACGCGGGGCGCAATGGCACACATCAATTCGTAAGCAACCGTGCCGCTGGCGTACGCCACCTCATCAATCGGCAACACAGCACCCGATGCGCTGCGCCCCCACAGTACCACCTCGGCACCCATAGCAGGTAGGGCGCCGCGCACGGCAACCACCGGGCGCAAATCGACGGTCAGCATATCCATGCTGACGCGCCCTACCACGCGGGTGCGAATACCATCGACCAACACCGGCGCACCGGCA
>JALQVQ010000270.1 GCA_023260315.1 Burkholderiaceae bacterium | reverse complement strand
AACGCAACAGCATCATATGGATTTGCTTGGCCTCGGGTCGATCCTTTGTGGCCTGGGCGATCGCCTGAAACTCGCTAGGTTGCGGTGCATCACTGACCGTACCCGCCACCCCCATCGCTCTCAGGTAGTTGCGCAAGACCTCAAGCTTCTGCGCGGGCGGTCCCTCGTGGACACGGAACAAGCCTGGATGCTTGCTTTGCGCAATGAATTCAGCGGCACAGACGTTAGCTGCCAGCATCGCCTCTTCAATCAACCGATGGGCATCGGTGCGGACGCGCGGAACGATGCGGTCAATACGTCCCGTTTCGTCGGCGATGATCTGCGTCTCAACGGTTTCAAAATCAACGGCACCCCGGCGCTGACGGGCCTGTAACAGACCCCTGTAAACATCTTGCAAATTGAGCAGGTGCGGCACCACATCAGCCTTCGCCATGGCCTCATGGCTGCGCGTATTTTGCAAAATTGTGGCGACCTCGGTGTACGTCAGCCGCGCGTGGCTGAACATCACCGCTGGGTAAAACTGGTAGGCATGAATGTCACCGTCCTTCGTGATCAACATGTCGCACACCATGCACAGCCGCTCAACATTGGGATTCAACGAACAGAGACCGTTCGACAACTTCTCGGGCAACATCGGAATCACGCGCCTCGGGAAGTAAACGCTGGTGGCGCGGTCGAACGCATCGACGTCGATACCGTTACCCGGCTGCACATAATGACTCACGTCGGCGATCGCGACCAGCAGTCGCCAACCCTTTCCTCGCCCTACTTTTGCGGGTTCGCAATAAACCGCATCATCAAAGTCGCGGGCATCCTCGCCGTCAATGGTGACCAAGGGAATGTCCGTCAGATCAACGCGCTCTTTCTTGTCGGCGGGCCTGACCTTGTCGGGCAAGCCCTTGGCGACTTTCAAGCAGGCGTCAGAGAAAATGTGGGGTACGCTGTACTTACGCACAGCGATTTCGATCTCCATCCCGGGATCATCAATCTCGCCCAGTACCTCTTTGATACGCCCGACAGGTTGACCATACAGTGCTGGTGGCTCGGTGAGCTCCACCACAACCACCTGGCCTAATTCGGCTGACCCCAGCGCGTTTTTGGGAATCAAAATATCTTGACCGTAGCGCTTATCCTCGGGCGCGACAAGAAAAACACCTGACTCATTCAGCAGGCGTCCGATGATTGGGTCATTTGCGCGTTCGACAATTTCAGTCACGCGCCCCTCAGACCGACCCCGCCGATCGGTTCGCGCCACCTTCGCGCGAACACGGTCCCGGTGCAACACCGCACGCATCTCGTTGGGGGGGAGGTACAGGTCGTCTTGGTCGCCATCACACACCACGAACCCGTGGCCGTCACGGTGCCCACTAACAACACCTTCTATTTCATCAGATTGTTTAATATTTGATTTCACTGCGTGCTATACTCGCGGTTTTCCTGAGATGCCCAGGTGGCGGAATTGGTAGACGCACTAGTTTCAGGTACTAGCGCTGCGAGGCGTGGAGGTTCGAGTCCTCTCTTGGGCACCAAAGACATGAAGAAGCCGTTAAACCCTTTTGGGGGTTCAACGGCTTTTTTGTTGCCGTTCCTAAATGGGTGTCGGCATTGCTGGGTTTGGATCTTTAGGGGTCTCGCCATGCCTTCAGCTTACACCACTGATGCGACTAAATCGTGACCATGCGCCTCTACGATTTGAGCCTTCACGAAGTCACCGGTTTTGTACGTTTTGCTTGCTTTATCGACCGGCAACAACCGAATGAGCCCATCGATCTCAGGCGCCTCGGCGTAACTTCGGCCCTCACCGCCTTTTTTACCAAGCGAAGCAGACTTATCCACCAACACCTGAAGCACCTGCCCAACACGCGCCGACTGGCGCGCCTGGGCAACAGCCTCAGCGACCGCCATGAAGCGCGACTGCCGCTCTTCTCGAACCGACTGCGGCAATGCACCAGGCAACTCGTTGGCGACCGCCCCCGTCACAGGGGAATAGGCGAAACAACCCGCGCGGTCGATGTTGGCCTCCTTCACGAAATCCAGCAGATGCTCGAATTCGGCCTCGGTTTCCCCGGGAAAACCAGCAATAAAAGTACTCCGTACGATCAATTCGGGGCAAACGGCGCGCCAAGCCAGGATACGGTCTAAGTTCTTCTCACCGCTTGCGGGGCGCTTCATCCGCTTCAGCACATCCGGATGGCTGTGCTGCAGTGGCACATCAAGGTAGGGCAAGCACAGGCCTTCGGCCATCAAGGGGATGATTTCATCCACGTGCGGGTAGGGGTAAACATAGTGCAAGCGGACCCAGGCACCGTACGGTTTTGCCAACTCGCCCAAAGCCCGCACGAGGTCAAGCATGCGCGTCTTGATGGGACGACCGTTATAAAAGCCGGGTATGTATTTGGTGTCAACACCGTACGCGGACGTGTCCTGGCTGACAACCAGTAACTCTTTGACGCCCGCATCAAACAATTTTTTGGCCTCGCCCAAAACATCACCAATCGGGCGGCTGACCAAGTCGCCGCGCATCGAGGGGATGATGCAAAACGTACAGCGGTGATTACAACCCTCGCTAATTTTGAGATAAGCGAAGTGCTTGGGCGTGAGCTTAATTCCCTGGGGGGGACTGAGATCAGTGAAGGGGTCGTGTGGCTTGGGCAGATACTTGTGGACCGCATCCATGACCTCATTCGTTGCATGGGGGCCCGTTACCGCCAGCACGGAGGGGTGAATAGAGGACACAAGATTCTGACCATCGTCGGCATTTTTCGCGCCCAAACAGCCCGTCACGATGACCTTGCCGTTTTCGCTCAAGGCCTCAGCAATGGTATCGAGGCTCTCTTTGACAGCGTCATCAATGAAACCGCATGTGTTGACGATGACCAAGTCAGCGCCTTCGAAAGTCTTTGAGGTCTGGTAACCCTCAGCACTGAGTTGGGTCAGGATAAGTTCGGAGTCGGTCAAGGCCTTGGGGCAACCCAGGCTCGCAAAACCAACTTTCGGTGCGGCAACCGATTTAACAAGATCGTTCATTTTTTAAGTTCAACGCCGCTCGCTGGCGGCACGTTTTCTAATTGGATGGCTCAGCGCTTAAGGCCCATTGCCGCCCACATTTGTTCACCCTGCTTCTGCATTTGCTCTTGCATCGCTTTGAGGGCGTTTTGCGTCTGCTCGGTGTAGTTCGTCATGATTTCCGTCATGAGTGGCGCGCCGGCGGGCGCCAACATCTGCTGCCACGCCTCTGGCGACAGCGCCTGTGACTGTCCGCGCATGCGCTCCTGTAAATCAGTGAACATTTGCATGTTCTTTTCAAGGTAGCCGCCAACGAGGCCTTGCATCGCATGGCCATAAAAGCGAATGAGATTGGCAAGCACTTGCTCTGACAACATGGGAACACCGCCACTTTCCTCCTCCAGAATGATCTGGAGAAGGATGCTTCGGGTCAGATCCTCTTTACCCTTCGCATCCCGAACGACGAACGGTTTACCGGCCAGTACCAAATCACGGACATCAGACAGCGTGATGTACGCTGACGTCGCCGTGTCGTATAGCCGGCGATTGGGATACTTCTTAATCACCCGTGCAGTGCTGGCTTCGACTTCCGCGCCAGTCGCATCAGAATCGCTCGCCCCCGCATCAGACGTGCGCTTACCAGCAGTAACCGCCTTTGGCTGCCGCGGATTCGCAGCTTTCTTTGCGCGACCTTTCTCAGTCGGTGTCCCTTCTTTTTTGATCAAGTCCTCTTGCCCCGGTTAACTCGTTGGTGAGGGCGCTCATCACGTCTGTGACGAAGGCGCGCGCTGAGTCATTGTAAGTGCGTCTCTCTATAAGCGGTGCGCCCCTGCCCGACGGTAGCGTACGAAACGAATAATTTTTAAATCGATTCAAATAAATATAGCTATTTTGTATTCATTTAATTGGATGATTGGGCTGCTCATAAACGTCAATAACGAAGGATTGAAATGGAAATTCGCTTTCACCCCGAACAGACCCCCGTTGAGGCGGGCGCTCACGTGTTGCTGCTACAGACCGACGCACACACCCTGAACTTACACGAAGGCTCAATCATCGGTCCCGCGCTAAGAAATAAATTAACCGGTAGCACGGTCACCGCGTCAGCGATCGCCGATGGCAGCGGCACCGCGATCAATCTGATCGTGCCATCCAGTACAGCCGCCGGTAACTACGCGTTTTCAGCGAAATGGCTGGCAGGCGTCGAGGGGCAATACGATTTGCTTTCTGACTTGAGTGTGGAGAGCAAGGCGACTGAGGGACCGAGGGTTACCCAACTGCTGTTTTCGAACAAGCGCAAAGTGTGCAAGCAATCTGAACTGTCACGGTTATCGATTTTCATCGGCGGCACAGGTCTGCAGGCGATCGACAGCGGCATGGCGACCCCATTTGGAACAGCCCTGAACATGGTTGGGGCGTCCACTGACCATGCGGTGACGATGAAACTTGTCGGTAACCTGCCACCCT
>JALQVQ010000247.1 GCA_023260315.1 Burkholderiaceae bacterium | reverse complement strand
GATACCTTAAAGCATGTTCGTAACATCATCAAGGTTGCTGAATTCATCGCCCCCAGCGAGTTATCCTCCAAGACATTGGGCGTGCGCCACATGGAAGCCCTCCAGAACGGGATCCAGGCGTTAAAGAATCAGGGCATGGATGCTGACACAAGACAAACCCGAGCGCGCGCGTGCCGCTGAGGCGGCGATCGATTTGGCTGAGCGACGTACCGCCCAACTGAGCGGCGAAGCGCGGGAATTGCTCGCCAAATGGCCGGCCATGCGTGAGGCCTACAGTGGCGATACGTATGTGGTGAAGGTCCGCGACAAAGAAATTCATACGCAACTGACCACCACCAGCCTGTCAGGCACCGTGATCCGCAAGGTCAGTCTGCCGACATACGAGGATCACGGTGAGCTGCTGCAATGGCTCATGCTGGAAAACGCGCCCGGTCACTTCCCCTACACCGCTGGCACATTTGTTTTCAAGCGCGAGGGCGAAGACCCCACCCGCATGTTTGCCGGGGAAGGCGATCCATTCCGCACCAATCGCCGCTTCAAATTGTTGTCGGAAGGCATGCCTGCAAAACGCCTGTCCACCGCTTTTGACTCTGTCACGTTGTACGGAAACGACCCCGATCTGCGTCCAGACATCTACGGAAAAGTCGGTAACTCTGGCGTATCGATTGCCACGCTTGACGACATGAAGGTGCTGTACGACGGCTTCAACCTG
Organism: Burkholderiaceae bacterium; assembly: GCA_023260315.1. GTDB lineage: Bacteria > Pseudomonadota > Gammaproteobacteria > Burkholderiales > Burkholderiaceae_C > RS62. The sequence goes on along the minus strand of JALQVQ010000247.1, from coordinate 1,752 downwards.
TGCGATCCGACCACCAGCGTGTCGATGACCATCAACGGACCCGCGCCAACCATCCTGGCGATGTTCATGAACACGGCCATCGATCAAGCGATCGAGACATTCAAAGCCGAACACCAGCGTGAACCCAACGCTGAGGAAGCCTCAAAAATTCGCGCCTGGGTCTTAGCCAACGTGCGCGGCACGGTGCAAGCCGACATCTTGAAAGAAGATCAGGGCCAAAACACATGCATCTTCTCAACGGAGTTCAGCCTAAAAGTAATGGGCGACGTCGCGGCCTACTTTGTTGCCAACGATGTGCGTAATTTTTACTCCGTATCGATCAGCGGTTATCACATCGCTGAGGCAGGCGCGAACCCGATTTCCCAATTGGCGCTCACGCTGTCAAACGGCTTTACCTTTGTTGAGGCCTATTTAGCGCGCGGCATGCACATCGACGACTTCGCGCCGAATCTGTCGTTCTTCTTCAGCAACGGCATGGACCCCGAATACACGGTTTTGGGTCGTGTCGCGCGGCGCATTTGGGCCGTCACGATGCGCGAGAAATATGGCGCCAACGAGCGCAGTCAGAAGCTGAAATACCACATCCAAACCAGCGGTCGGAGTTTGCATGCGCAGGAGATTCAGTTCAACGACATCCGCACAACGCTGCAAGCGCTTATCGCGATTTACGACAACTGCAACAGCTTGCACACCAATGCCTTTGATGAGGCCATCACAACCCCGACAGAGGAATCTGTGCGCCGTGCAATGGCGATTCAGCTCATCATCAACCGCGAGTGGGGCTTGGCCAAGAATGAAAACCCGAGCCAGGGCAGCTTCATCATTGATGAGTTGACCGAACTCTTAGAAGAGGCCGTCTTACAGGAGTTCGATCGCATCGCAGAACGCGGTGGCGTGCTTGGCGCGATGGAGACGGGCTACCAGCGCGGCAAGATTCAAGATGAAAGCATGACCTACGAGATGCGCAAGCACACGGGCGAGCTACCCATCATCGGCGTGAACACCTTCCGTAACCCCAATGGTGAACCCGTCCCTGAAACATTGGAGCTGGCGCGCTCGACAGAGGAAGAGAAGCAAAGCCAACTCGCACGCTTACACGCCTTCCACGCCAAGCACGCCGATGCCTCGCCTGCGGCACTGGCGAGGCTTCGTCAAGCCGTGATCGATAACCAAAACGTCTTTGAGGTGTTAATGGATGCGGTGCGGGTGTGCTCGTTGGGACAGATCACCGATGCGCTTTTTGAGGTGGGCGGCCAATACCGTCGCAACATGTAAGGCATGGCGATTCGCGCCGCCTATCAAGCCAGCCCGTCAACGCCGCCCATCTTTGGCGGTCTGACGTTGATTGGCGATTGGTCGCGCGACGGTGGCTTGTTGTGGGTGGACATCACTGCCACCGATGCGGATGCCACACGCCAGTTACTGGCGGATACGTTGGCTTTCCCCACCCGACAAAGTGCCCGCGTTTCGGCTCATCGTGAGGTAGTCGAGGCCTACGTTGTTAAGGAACCCCAGACGTTCGCTGATTTCCTTAACAATCGCGCGGGCGATTTCCTGTTTCTGCTTACCAAGCGTCTCCATGACGCCGCCGATCCACGCATAAGCTTCTTTGATCGATCATAAGTGCAGAGGAATAATTTTTTTTTGTTAATTTTAGTAATAATTTTAAACCACCAATTCCTTTTTTTATCTGGTTTCTACAAATAAATTTTTTTCTTATGTACTCCATTATTTTATTCAAAAAAATATTAT
>JALQVQ010000232.1 GCA_023260315.1 Burkholderiaceae bacterium | reverse complement strand
CTGGCCATTCCATCAATGGTCGCCTTGATCAGCTCAATGGGGGTCAGCATGTTGGCATCGACAGCCGCCATCCATTGCTCACGCCCCCAATCACGAAAGTCCCCTGTTGGTGGGCCACCAGCATTCGTAACAACAATGTCATAGTCCTTGCCGGGGCCGCCTGCCGCCTGCCAAATCGCGCTACGGCCTGCCTCAGTCGTCACGTCTGCGGCAACGGCGATGACTTGACCAGCGCCTGTCACCGCACGCATTTTTGCCGCAGCGGCCTCAAGCGCATCCGCTTGACGCGCGACCATCACCACGTGGGCACCCGCCTCGCTGAGGTGCTGCGCACACGCCAAGCCCAAGCCCTTGCTGGCGCCGCAAACCAAGGCCCACTTACCGCTGATTCCCAAATCCATGTTTCTCTCCAGTTGTTAAAAATTAACCCAATCGTGGCCGCTTGGAGGCCCAATAAACGCCCGCCAACACAAAGGCTGTTCCCACCAATATCCAGGCATTGAACGGCTCATCCAAAATAAAAACGCCCATGATCAATGTCGACATCGGGCCGACCATGCCGACCTGTGCGGCCAATGCCGCGCCAATCCGCTCGATCCCAAGCATGACCAACAGCACCGGTACCGCTGTGCAAAAAACGGCGTTAAACAACGACAACTGGATCACCTCGGGGGCGACCCATGCGGCCGACATCGGACGCAGTAACGCAAACTGCACCAAGCAAAACCCACTCGCAACCAAGCTCGCGAGGCCGACCAAGCGCATGCTCCCCACCTGCTTTACCAGCTCACCGCTCATCAACAGGTAAACGGCATAGCTGATGGCACTCGCGAAAACCAAACCACCACCCAACAGCGTGACCCAGCCATCAAAATGCAGCTCATGCCCAAACACCACCATCACACCGGTATAACTAATGGCCATGGCCAGTGCCTGCTGTGGCTGGATACGGCGACCATATAGGCGCCAGCCTAAAAGTAGGACAACGGTTGGATTGAGGTACAAAATCAACCGCTCTAGGCTGGCAGAGATGAATTGCAAACCGGCAAAATCTAAAAAACTTGCCAGATAGTAGCCTGAGAAGCCGACCCACAGCACCCGCCGCCATTGTTCAGCCGTCAAACGCGCTTGACCGCGCCCCGCCCACCACGCCATCAGCGCAAAAAAAGGCAGTGCAAACAGCATCCGGTACATCAACAGGGTGATGGCGTCCACGTTATAGCGATAAGCCAATTTCACGACAATCGCTTTCGCACTGAATGCGACTGCGCCCAGAATCGCAAAGCCCAGACCCACCCAAAGCTGACGTGCAGATGCGACCACAGACTCGGCGTTGTTTCAGTCTTGTTTGATCGCACGGTGGGCGCGCTTGAGCAACCACCAAACCGCCAGCGCAATGAACGGCACAGCGCCGGCCATCGACAGTTCCGCACTGAGCGGCCAGCCAAAGACCGTCGCGCCCTTCGCCACATAGCCCAACAACCCCGTTAAGTAATATGTGATCGCGGCGACAGACAAACCCTCAACCGTCGACTGCATCTTCAACTGGATCGCCTGACGTCGGTTCATACTGCTCAGCAATTCACGGTTGCTGTCTTGCTGTTCAATTTCGACCCGTGTGCGAAGCAAATTACTCATGCGAGAGACACGTTGCGACAAATTTTGTTGCCGCAGCTGTGACCACTCACACGTGTTCATCGCCGGTGTGAGGCGGCGCTGCATGAAGTCCTTGATGGATTGCAAGTTCCCCAGCCGCTCTTCGGCGATGTCATCGATGCGCCGGCGAACCAAATCGAAATAAGCATTACTGGCTGAAAAACGGGAGTGTGTGGCCGCGTAGTGTCCCTCTACCTCGCCCGCCAAACGGGTTAAGCGGTCAAGCAGCTCTGGCTCATCCTCCGGCTTCGCCGTTCGGATTGCGGTTGCCAAAGAGGCCAACTCGGCCTCGCCGCGCGTGAGCAAATCCATGCTGCGACGCGCCTCGGGTAGGCCGAGCAGGGCTGCCATTCGGTAGGTTTCGATTTCCAACAGGCGTTGAATCAAGCGCCCCAACCGACGCGGCGAAAGATCACCAACTTGCAAAAGCGTTTGCGATGCCCCGTCAGATTGAATGGCAAAGTCCGTGTAGACAATCACTTGTCCAAGCCCGACCCGTGAGCCCGCCAAAGATTCCTCGCGCAACGATTGACGGACCAAGGCCGAGGCGACTTCATCGGCTTGAGAAACGGCCGTTACGTGCATTTGGCACAAACATTCCCCGGGCAGTTGCGCCAGCCATTGGGTATCGACGGCATCAATCGCCTTCGTCAGGCTTCTCGCGCCCGGCAGCGGCGACTGGAGCGCCCGCATGAAGGTGTAGCTGACAAATTCAGTGTGCATCTCCCAACGCAGCTTGAAGGCACCGAGATCGGCGCGCAGATGTGTGACGCCGGGCTGAGGCCCAGAGAGGTGGTGATTGCTCAATAAGGTCGTGACATGCGCGAGACTGGCTGCGCGGTCCTCCGGATTCAGCCACATGACGATGTGGGTGATGGCGGTACCGATATCGACGGGTTCTGGGGGGCGGGCGTGGATTTCGTTGTGCAGTGCAAGCCGCAGGGGATGGGTCTTCATACGTCGAATCATTCCGTTTTTAGTGCGTTGACATTGTCAAGCGATCCTGAATCCCGCCACGGCTTCAACATTTTTAACCACTTGACGCAAGGCAATTTGTACCTCGCCTCGATGGCCTGGGCGCGCGCCAAAAGGTCTAGCCGCTCGGGTTGGTGCGCACGGGCCTGCGCCAGCACGACACAGTTTCCTTCGCGTGTCGGGGTGAAGGCCCAAATGGCATCCTCACCGAAGACCTGCGCCATATTTTGCATCGATACATTGAAGCTGGCATGACGCCCAAATAAATTCACCGTCATCACCCCGTTTTCAGACAACACATCTCGGCAGCTGGCGTAGAAATCAGCGCTGTCTAAAACGGGACCTGCCGCCTCGTGATCGTAGAGGTCGACCTGCAACGCGTCCACCGAACGGCGCCACTCGGGCTGCTTGAGCACGTGCGCGGCATCACCTAAAACAACATTTAACTTGGCATTGTTTGCCGGTAACTTGAACCAGTGGCGGCAAACCGCCACGACATCGGGGTTGATTTCCACCGCGGTGGTGAGCGTTTCGAGCTTTTTGAAACAAAACTTGGTCAACGACGCCGCGCCAAGACCCAACTGCATGGCGTGCATCTGTGGCACCTCGTTGAGATCCTCGACAAACAGCAGCCAAGCCATCATTCGTCTGACGTAATCAAGCTCAATTTCATAGGGCTTGTCCAGCCACATCGACCCCTGTACCCATTCCGAACCCAGATGGAGATATCGCACCTCCCCGTCTTCTGAAAAATTGACTTGGGGCAGCTGCGGCTCTGTCGTCATCAGCGACTTTTTGGGCTTGTTTTGCGAGGTCATACCCCCCATTATTGCCGCTGGCTGGTGATCGCTCCCAACCGCGGCAACACGCGGCTTGCATTGGCTGCGTTTTGCAACGCAACGACTGGTGCTGTCGTGCCCCTGAGCGTTGCAAACACCTCGGCGATACGTGGCAACTGGGTCGGGGCGTTGGGCGGCGCTAAAACCCCCGCGCGTCGCCGCTCGGCGGTGACGTAGAGCCAGCTGGGAGGGATATCGGGGGCATCGGTTTCGAGGACAAACCCAGTCTCAGGTACGCTTTTCGCAAGGGCGCGGATTTGATTGGCACCGTCAAACGTGACCGTGCCACCAAAACCCAAACAAAAATGCCGATCAATGAAGGCAGCAGCTTGCACCGCACTGCCATTAAAAGCATGCGCAATGCCGCCCGATACGGGTATTTCACGCAGATGCTTCAGCAACCGGTCGGCGCTTTTTCGGACGTGCAAAATGACGGGTAAGCCATGCTTCTTTGCCAACCGAAGCTGCGCCCGGTAAAGGGCTTCAGCATGCGCGATGGCGTTCGGCGTTTGAAGCTCAGGGACCCAGCCGTCCAAGCCAATCTCACCCACCGCGACGAGGCGTGGATCCCCATGCCAGGCGGTTAAACAGGCATCCAAACGCGACAGGTCTGCCTCACCCGCAGTCGCGGCGTAAAGGGGATGTATCCCCAATGCGTAGACGTCGTTATGCGCGTGTGCCCAATCGCGTACGGTCTCAAAATTGGCTGCATGTACGGCAGGCACAACACAGGTGCTCACACCGGCCTCGCGCGCTTGGACCCGCCAAGCGGTGGCCTGCTGCGAATCCCCAAATTCAGCGGCGTCCCAGTGGCAGTGTGTATCAATCCACATCGACGGTGGTTAGGGGTTCAGGGGCTTCAAGATCCCGCCATCCAAACGGTACTGCCGTTGGCAAGACGCCGCCAATGAAGCGTCGTGGGTGACCATCACCAGCGCCGTTTGCTGACGGGCGGCGAGGGACAACATCAACTCAAAAACCAGATCGGCAGAGACCCGGTCGAGATAACTAGCTACGTCACATTGGTGATGCCCTGTACCGTCTTTTAAAGTTTAGGGGTCAAAACATCCTTAATAATAAGCTAGAGTGCATAGAGGCAAGCTTTGGTGTTGGCGCCCAAGTTATATTTAGCACTTTATAAGCTCACCACAAAACCAATAGAATCAAGTAATGTCTGAACCGCTTAACCAAAAGAACCCAAGTCATAAACTCCTAAAAGACTTGATTAGGATAAGGATTGTAGAGCAAACT
>JALQVQ010000169.1 GCA_023260315.1 Burkholderiaceae bacterium | reverse complement strand
ACCAACGAAGTGCTCTGGAACGCCAACCACCCCACTGACCTGCCGAATCACGGCAAGCCCATTCGACAAGATCGCGTCGATTGACACGCATGCCAGTTCGCCGCTGACATGCGACGTGGTATCACCGGCATCACCTGCATCAGCGCCCAATAGACTCCACGCCTTTGTTCGCCAGCGCAGCGCCGCTGGCGATCGTTTTGTCGGCCAACGCAATGCCCGCAGCCATGGTGGGTGAAACGTTGGCGGCATAGAGTGCGACACCCGCGTTCAACGCCACGATGTCGCGCGCGGGGCCCGCTTGGTTTTCCAACACGCTCATCAGCATCGCTCGGGATTCTTCGGGTGTCTCTACGCGCAACGCACGGGTACTGGTCATGGCGAAGCCAAAGTCCTCCGGGTGGATTTCGTATTCCGTGACCTCGCCGTCCTTGAGCTCGCCCACCAACGTGGCGGCACCCAATGAAACCTCGTCTAGACCATCACGACCGTAGACCACCACGGCGTGCTCCGCACCCAAGCGTTGCAATGCGCGGGTTTGGATACCCACCAAATCGGGGTGAAAGACGCCCATCAAAATGTTCGGCGCCTGCGCGGGATTGGTGAGCGGCCCCAAGATGTTGAACAGCGTGCGAACGCCCAGTTCTTTTCGAACCGGCGCGACATTTTTCATGGCTGGGTGGTGGTTGGGCGCAAACATGAACCCGATACCCACCTCGGCAACAGAGGCGGCGATCTGCTCGGACGACAAATTGATGGCGATGCCCAATTGCTCCAAAACGTCGGCGCTGCCAGATTTGCTCGACACGCTGCGACCGCCATGCTTGCTGACCTTCGCGCCGGCGGCGGCAGCAACCAACATGGCGCATGAACTGATGTTGAAGGTGTGCGCACCATCGCCGCCGGTTCCGACGATATCCACCAAGTGCTGACGATCAGCGATGGTGACTTTGTTCGAGAATTCCCGCATCACCTGCGCGGCGGCCGTGATCTCGCCAATGGTTTCTTTCTTCACACGCAACGCTGCCGTAATGGCCGCCATCATGACCGGTGACATCTCGCCGCTCATGATGAGCCGCATGATGTACAGCATCTCGTCGTGGAAAATCTCGCGGCCTTCGATGACGCGCTGGAGCGCGTCTTGCGGCGTGATCGGGTGACTGGTTTGTGACATCTGCATATCCTCAATTAACCGTTGGCACTTGCTTCAAAAAATTAGCCAGTAACGCATGACCATGCGCACTCAAGACCGACTCCGGATGAAACTGCACGCCCTCGATGGGCAAATGCCGATGCCGTAAACCCATTATTTCACCGTCGTCAATCCATGCTGTGACGGTCAAATCGGCGGGCAAATCGGATCTTTGCACGGCAAGCGAATGGTAGCGATTGACCTCAAACGCCGCAGGTAAGTCGGCAAAAACGCCTTCGCATGTGGTGTGAATCACGCTCGTTTTACCGTGCATCAATTGCTGTGCGCGAACGATTGTGCCGCCGAAGGCCGCACCAATGGACTGGTGCCCTAAACACACGCCCAAAATGGGCAGCTTGCCCGCAAAGTGTTGGATCGCTGGCACCGATATGCCCGCCTCCCTTGGCGAACAGGGCCCTGGCGAGACCACCAAACAATCTGGCGCCAATGCCTCGATACCTGCGAGGTCAATTTCGTCATTGCGATAGACCCAGACGTCGGCGCCCAACTCACCAAAGTATTGAACCAAATTGAACGTGAAACTGTCGTAGTTGTCCAGCATGAACAACTTCACCGCACGGCTTTTTCGCTGGGCAACAGCCGCCGGATCAGCGGGAAAAAAATGTGGCAACGCTTGGCTCATGGTGGTTACTCCAATCCCTGCTCAACAAGTTCAGCAGCGCGCAATATGGCGCGCGCCTTGTGCTCAGTCTCCGCCCACTCAAGTGCGGGTACTGAGTCAGCCACCACCCCTGCTGCGGCCTGAACGTAGAGTGTTTTGTCTTTCACAACCGCGGTGCGAATCGCAATCGCGACATCCATGTCGCCTGCATAACTGAGATAGCCGCACGCACCGCCGTATATCCCGCGTTTGGTGGGCTCAAGCTGGTCAATCACCTCCATGGCTTGGATCTTTGGTGCACCGCTCAAGGTTCCCGCCGGAAAACAGGCGCGTAACACGTCCATGCTCGACAAGCCCTCACGCAAAATACCCTCAACGTTGCTGACGATGTGCATCACGTGGCTGTAGCGTTCCACCGCAAAGGACTCGGTCACTTTGACGCTGCCGATTTGCGCAATGCGACCAATGTCGTTGCGCGCCAAATCAATCAGCATCACGTGCTCGGCGCGTTCCTTCGGGTCGGCCAACAGGTCTTGCTCAGCGGCGTTGTCGGCCTCTGGTGTCGCGCCGCGAGGGCGGGTGCCAGCAAGTGGCCGAATGGTAATTTTCTGGCCCGCTGCCACCGTCTCCTGACGCACCAAAATCTCAGGCGAAGCCCCGACAACATGGTGATCACCCAAATCGTAGTAATACATGTACGGGCTTGGATTCATGGAGCGAAGCGCACGGTACAAGCTGAGTGGCGGTGCGTCGAACGGCTTTTGCAAGCGCTGCCCAATGACGACTTGCATGAAATCGCCTGCCTCAATCATGGCTTGCGCACGCTTGACCGCCACCTCAAAGTCGGCCTGCTGGCTGTTGTGGACGACCGCCGATTTGGCGTGCCCCTGCATCGCGGGCAAATCAACGGGTACGCGCAACCGGGCTTTCAAAACCGCCAAACGGTCGACAGCCATTTGGTAGGCATCAGCGTGCGCTGGATCGCCATAAACAATCAGATAAAGTTTGCCTGAGAGGTTGTCGATCACCGCCACCTCTTCGGTCTGGAGCAACAAAATATCAGGGCATCCCAGCGTGTCTGGCGGGCAAGAGTGGGCTAATTTTTTTTCGATATGGCGTACCGTATCGTAGCCAAAGTAGCCGGCCAGACCACCGCAAAAACGGGGCATATCTGGCTGAATGGCAACCTTGAAGCGCTGCTGGTAGCCAGCTACAAAATCAAGGGGGTTGCCACGATGGGTTTCG